>JBBEDG010000095.1:0-6377 GCA_040881405.1 Flavobacteriales bacterium
GGCGAGCGTACGCTTCAGCATTTCGTGCACACCATCGCTGGTGATGGTCCCCCCGCTGATGCCATCGACACCGTGTGGGTCGGTGGTTTGGCTGCCACCTTTATACACCTTGATGCTCGTGAATTTTCCGCTCTCATCCACGAAAGTCTTACCAGGGAATTGGTTCGTGAATATCGGCGTGGAGATCTCAGCGCCCAGTCCATGGGTTTCGCCCTTGTGGTCGAAGGTCGAACCAAGTATGGTACGTCCATCGTCATCCACGGCCACATAACCCCAAACTGGACCCCAAAGACCCGTGCCCACCATCGGAAGGATGTACAGTGGTTTGCCATCCTGCTCAGCGATGTACAGCGGATACTGCATTTGATCCGCAGTGATCACGCCTGCCTTTTCATCGCGGAACTGTTTCTGAACATCCAAGGAAAAGCCGGAACCCTTGGAGGGGTCGGTATCCAATCCTTCCACGACCCGACCAGATGCATCCACCACAGGTACGCTCTTGATCAGCTTGGCGTAGAGTTCGGGAGCTTCGTCCCGAGCGACCTTCACGTTCATCGCGGAAAGGATGTTCTGCATCTTTTCCCGTCGCACATTCTCTTGCTGTGCCGGCTTCAACTGCAAGTAAGTGAAAGCCAGCAGGGAACCCACCACCACCACCATTACGATGGCGAAGGTGAAGGTGAACGAATTACTGTTCTTGTCGATGGCCATGATTCCTTTCGGTTAGGCGGTTTGGAGCACTGCAGCGCGCTTCATGCGACGGCTGATGTTGGCTTGCACCACGTAATGGTCTATCAGCGGTGCCATTACGTTCATGAAGAGGATGGCGAGCATCATGCCTTCCGGATAAGCGGGGTTTATCACACGGATCATGATGGCCAGTAGACCGATGAAGAAGCCGTAGATCCATTTGCCTGTGTTGGTCTGCGTAGCGGTCACCGGGTCGGTGGCCATGAAGACCAGGCCGAAGAAGAAGCTGCCAAGCATGAGCTGGTGCATCACCGGAATGCTCATGAAATACTTCACAGTGCTTTCATCGCCCAAGCTGGGGGAAACCCAGTTGAAGATGGCGGACATGGTGGCCCCGCCAATAAGCACGCTGAGCATGATACGCCAGCTGCCCACACCGGTTATCAACAGGATCGCCGCTCCGATCAAGCAGGCCAAGGCACTGGTCTCACCGATGCTCCCCGCTTCTATCCCAAGAAAGCTGTCCATCATGGACACCACACCTGCACTGTTGCCTGCTGCTGCGTTACCCATGCTGGTGGCTCCGCTGAATCCGTCCACAACGGTCTGTCCATCGGTGCTCACCCACACCTTGTCGCCGCTCAACCAGGTCGGGTAGGCGAAGAACAGGAAGGCGCGCGCTGTAAGGGCCACGTTCAGGATGTTCATTCCGGTGCCCCCGAATACCTCCTTGCCGATCACAACAGCAAATGCGGTTCCCACAGCGACCATCCACAGTGGGACATCGACCGGCATGACCAAGGGAATGAGCATACCGCTCACCAGGAAGCCCTCCTGGATGGGATGGCCCTTGATGGAGCAGAACAGGAACTCTATACCGAGTCCCACACCGTAGCTCACCACCACGATGGGCAGCACCTTGATGGCGCCGAACAGGAATTTGTCCCAGAAACCTTCACCCAGCGCGGTGAACTCACCGATGGCGAGGAAGTGCTGGTGCCCCACGTTCCAGATGCCGAAGAGCAGGCAAGGGATCATGGCGGTGATCACCAAGCTCATGGTCCGTTTCAGGTCGATGCCATCGCGGATGTGCGCACCGGCCGTGGTCGCATGACCAGGGGTGAACATGAACGTCTCCAGAGCATCAAAGACCCAATGCAATTTTTCGAACTTGCCCCCTTTGGAGAAGGAGGGCTTCACGTTGTCCACTAGATTACGTATCGCCTTCACGGTATTGGAGACTTAAGTGGTTTCCTTTTTCAAACTGTCCAGTCCCGCACGTACAATGCTCTGGGAGTTGATCTTGCTGGTGCAGACGAACTCGCATAGTGCGAAATCCTCGGGGGCTACTTCGTAAAGCCCCAGCTTCTCCATTTGTTCGATGTCGTTGGCAAGGATGGACTTCAGCAGGTGTACCGGGTATATGTCGAAGGGGAAGACCTGCTCGTACTGTCCGCTCATGACAAAGGCACGCTCCTCGCCATTCTGGTTGGAGTCCATGGCGAACTTCTTACCGGGCATGAGCCACGTGGGGAAACTGCGGTTGGCACTGAACTTATCGAAACCCGGGCTGGCCCATCCATCGGTAATGAAGAACTTGGGCTCGTCGCCTTCGGGTATCAAGGTGATCTGGGTATGGTAGAAGCCCAGTGTACCCTCGGCCGTTACACGCTCGCCGGTCAATACATTACCACTGATCACGCGGACCTTGTCGCTCACAGCGCCGATGATGTCCTTCACCGGAGCGCCTAACACGCTGCGGAAGTACTTCGGATGCTTGGCCTCACTTCCTGTAACCGCAACAACGCGTGAAGCATCCAGCTTTCCTGTACGGAACAGGCGACCGATCATCAGCACGTCCTGCAAGCCGCAGGTCCAAACCACATCACCTTTGTTGATGGGGCTGATGTGGTGGATCTGAACGCCTACGTTGCCGGCAGGATGCGGACCGCTAACCGTATGGCGTACAACCCCTTTTGCGTCCAAGAACTCACGAGCAGTGGTATTGCCACCCAACACCAAATTCACTTTTCCCGAGGTGAGCTTGGCAAGGGCATCGAGACCAGCTTGGAAGTCGTCACCCTGGTTACGCACCACGAAATCCTGGTCCGGTCCCATGGGATTGGTATCGAAACAGGAAATGAAGATGTGCTTGGGGGTTTGTGCAGGGTCCGCAATCACGTCGAAAGGACGCTGGCGCAGCACCGCCCATACTCCGCTGGCGAGGAGCTTCTGCACGATGGTCTCCCGGTTCATGGTGGAAGCATCGCCCGCACCAAACTCCTCGAACTGCTGCTGGCTGTCCGCCAAGACCCGCACTTCGAGCACTTTTCGCTTTTCGCCGCGCACCACATCGGCCACCTCGCCGCTTACCGGGCTGGTGAAGAGGATACGCTCGTTGTACTTGTCGGCGAACAGCGGTGTACCGGCCTTGACCTGCTCACCTGGTTTGACCAACACTTTGGGCACAAGGCCGTGGAAGTCGGTCGGTTTGATCGCGACGACCTTCGCGGGATCCGTTTGTACAAGGACCTTTTCTGCTTCGCCTACAAGGCGGATATCAAGGCCTTTCCGGATCCGAATGCTCTTGGACATGGGTGCTTTTGGAGAGCCTACCTTGGTAGGCGCGGCAAAAGTAGCGTTCTCCATGGATCGGCGACATTTGTCACGAAAGGCTTTCCATCCATTGACCACCCAAGCTCCGGTCAAGGTGCCAAAGCCTCTTCCCTGCGTCATTCCCGGATCCGTGGTCCGATCATTGTCGCCTTTGTTCCTTAGCACCCTTCCATGAACCAACGCACCATGCTCGTCCTACTCCCGCTGTTGATCGCCGCCTGCGCCAGTCTGGCAACCACGGAACGCACCACCAACGTGGATTACTGGAGCACTACCGACCTGCGTTACGAGGACCGCACCTACAAACCATCCCTGCACACCGTGCAACTGTTCAAGGAAGGATTCGAGTTGGCACCGCCAGTGATCGAACTAGGGAGCGCCGATGGCCTGGTCCTGCGTTTCGACGACTTCAGCCCGGATCCGGAATACTTCTCTTACACCTTGGTGCATTGCGATGCACGCTGGCAACCCAGCGACCTTTTGCCTGGGCAATACCTTTCCGGTGCGTTGAACGACTTCATGCCACCCGCGCGTCAAAGCTTCAACACGCTGCAGCCCTTTCTCCAGTACGAGGTGCGCATCCCGAACGATATCGTGCGGATCAAAATGAGCGGCAACTACATCTTGAAGGTATACCGGGACAGCGATGAGAACGACCTGGTGCTGACCCGACGCTTCATGGTGTACGAGCAGAAGGTCCAGATCGAGGCTGCTGTGAAAGCCGGTCGACAGATGGATACGCGGGATGCGGCCCAGCAGGTGGACCTTCTGGTAAGGCACCCCGGCCTTCCTGTACAGGATCCCTTCAGCGAGATCCATGTGGCCATGCTGCAGAACATGCGCTGGGACGACCTGCGCGTAGGCTTCACGCCGCGCTTCATGCGCGGAACGGAACTGGTCTATGATTTCCCGGAACAAGGTCTGTTCATGGGTGGGAATGAGTTCCGCAATTTCGATCTGAAGGACCTGCGCTTCACGACTCAACAAGTGGCGCGGATAGAGCAAGGAGTAGGCGAAACGGTCTACCATGCATACCTGCTTCCCGAAGCTAAACGCAACATTAGTGTACACCTTGAACAGCCTGACCTCAATGGACGCTATTTCGTGCGCAACGACTTCTTCGATGGTGACCCCTTGGGTGCTGATTATGTGGTGGTGCACTTCACACTGCCCATGCCGGCCCCGCTCGGTGAACATGTATACGTGTGGGGGGCATTCAGCGATTGGCAGTGCACCACCGAGAACCGCATGACCTGGAATGCGGACCGGAAAGCCTACACGGCCGAACTTCTCCTGAAACAGGGATTCTACGATTTCGCCTATGTCACTCTGCCTCGTGGTACCAACACTGCGGACATGTCCACCATAGAGGGGAGTCATTTCCAAACGGAGAACGATTACCTCATTCTGGTGTATTTCACGGACCGTATGCAGCGCTGCGATAGATTGGTGGGAGTGCGATTCTTGAACAGCCGAAGGGGCTGATCGGAAAAGATCAAATACGGGGGGCTTCCTGCCGTGTTACCTCCGTGGCTTGTGCACCAACCGGCCCAACAGCGACGATGACACTTGCGAACCTCATCCCCTTTTCCGCCCATGCTCTTTTCCTGACCTTCTGCGGCGTGAACCAAGCCCTTGTATCGAACCACAACCAGAACGCCACACAGGTGCACCTGAGCGAAGGCAATTTCCGGAATGCAGGCAAGGTCCCAGGCACCGATAGTGTGCGCTACATACTGTTCTTCGGTGGTGCAAAAAAGCATGGCCTATAAGGGAATGTGCATTCCGCCATGTTGCAAGCCGCCCAATTGAGCAGTGGACCGCGTGCGGTGGTGAACGTGGTAACAGAAGACCATTTCGGTGGCTTTCCTCCGTTCTGCGTGAAGCGTACGCTGACCGTAACCGGCCAGGTGGTGGAATTCACCCAATGAAGATTGGGTTCCTTGGCGGATGAATGCGACCGAGGCTTTGCTACGGTACTGTTAGCAATGCGAGGATGGCGCAGATCAACATCCACGGGCTCTTGGACAGGGCATGCGCATAGGATAACTTCAGCCACATGAAGTCGCCAAAAGAGTCCACTCTGGTCTTCGAAGGGGCGCAACACCAGCTCCAGGATCCAGTACTTGTGTTCATTGCACAAGGCTCCTCAACACCTGCCATGGTGGCCGTGGAATGGAGGGATGGTGCAGGAGAACTACACTACGCTGACCTCTGCACCGACGCAAACGAAAACTGGCGCGGGTCCATGCTTCCGGTGCAGTGATGGGAAGGTACAGGAGAAGCCAGAACCGCTCACTCCTTCACAATACGCAGGCGGCGGCCCGAACCGGTCAGGTGTATCAGATATACCCCGGTGGGAAGCATACTTAGGTCGAGTTCCGCGCTGGCGCGAAGCGTGCCACCGCCCACCAGCAAGCCACGAGCATCCAACAACACGTAGGGCTGGTCATCCTCCAAGGGCGGATCCAACCGTAGGCGATCACCTGTAGGGTTGGGAACTGCCCGTAGTGGAATTGTGGTCGGTCCTTCCAAAATCCCGCTCGTGATGCAGGTGTAGTCGAACAGTGTAACGGTGTTGTTCCCACTGTTCGGAATGCACACACGTAGGTTGGTGGGATCGAAGTCGATGTCGGCCGGGTTGCTGAGCCCGGGAACGTTGATGTTCACGCCAGCCTGGTCGAAACTTGGCGGAAACTTGGAGATACGGGCCGGACTCCAGGAAGCGATGAGGAAGTTTCCATCACAGTCGATGGTGACCCCGTCGATATTCCCTACCCCACTGTTGGCCAACAATACCGTCTCGGACCCCGTGTTACGATCATAGGCCTTGATCGGCGCGTTGCTCCCCCAGAAGACCACCACCAACCGTTCTCCTGCAGGGTCCCACACAATGCCATTGGGTTGTCCACCAGCATTGGGCACCAGCGTGCTGTGCGTATTGCCTATCGGATCCACTTTCAGCACGCGACGCGGGTTGCTACTGAAATCGGTGACGTACAAGAACTCTCCATCGGTAGTGATGCCATTGGGGAACGATGCACCCAGATCGCGTTGGTACACCTGTTGTC
>JBBEDG010000096.1:0-6372 GCA_040881405.1 Flavobacteriales bacterium
TCTTCGAGCGCATGAATGCCAGGATGACCACCGTACTTGTTGCCACCGCCCTCCTTGTCGGTAGCTGCAACTGGGCCGAGAACAAGACCAAACAGGCCTTGAACAAGGGCGGGGAGTTCGCCGGGAGCGCAGCAACGGAGGTGATCGAAGGGGTTACCACGGGAGTGGAACGCACCTGGAAGGTGGATGTGGAATTCAGCAGTGAACTGCAAGCGCACGGCCTTCAACTGGGCAGGACACAAGTGGTAGGAGATGAGCAGGGCCGCGACAACCGCTTGGTGGTCTATTTGAGCACCGACAAGGGCCTGCGCGACACCCTTTCGGCCATCGCCTTGGACAAGGACCTGCTGGAAATGGGTCGCACCACCTTGGTAGTAGATGCACCGCCCAATTCCGGCGACCATTATGTGTTGCAATTCCAGGAGCGCACGGACTTGGAACGCAAGAGCCGGGTGGTGATCCGTTAGTACTCCCTGAAGGTATGCCCCCAATTTGAAAAGTCCCGGCCTTTCGACCGGGACCTTACACGCGTACTCCTTGGTCCTTTGTTGCCGCAGGCAAGGAGGCACGTTTTGTTACTCTTTGAAGCCGAGCATGATAGCCACGCAACCCACGTGGACCATGTCGGTCTTGCCTTTCATCGGCGGCACCCATATCACCACCTTCATCTGTGTGGTGCTTGCTGCCTTGAAATCGAAGTTCTTCTTGGGTTGGTCGGCCAGGCTTTCGAAGATCATTTTGTTATTGCTGTCCACCAATTTCCAGTTCACCTCACCGAGGATGGGATGGGCGCACACCAACACCCGGTATTCCTGTCCGGAGAAGAAGGTGAGGTTCACTTCGGCCTCTTCGCCGGGGGCGAGTTGGGCACCGTTGAAGGATTCGTTGAACTTGTAAGGCGCCAGCTCGGGCACGCATTTGTTCTTGGCAAAGCTGCGGCACTGGGCCTGCGCGGCAGAAGCCATTAGCAGGAAGGCGCCCACCAAGGCCGCGTTCATCAGAATGTTCCTATTCAGCATGGTGGCTCTTAGTTGATGTAGTTGGTACGGATGGCCTCGGCCTTGGCGGTGATGGCCGCCAGTTGTGCATCGGTGAGGGCGGCGGTCGGGGCATCACCTCCGATCACGGCAACACCATTCTCCTGGGTCAAGGTGGCTCCACCACCTCCCACGTTCACATCGGCGAACAAGGCGGCCAGGGCCTCCAGATCGCCCTTCACATTGCCGATGCTGGCGTCCTCGCCTTCGTAGGTTCCCACCAGGCCGATCAGATCGCCCAAGGAGAGTTTCTGCTCGGCTATCCGCTGGCGCAGCTCGGGTGCATCGTTGGTCTTGGATACCTGGGTGGCGATGTAAAGGCCTTCCATCCAACCACCGGCTATCATCAGCACGCTGATGTTGTCGCGTTCGTTCTCCTTCAGGTAGGCATCCATGCTCCAGTAGGTCTCGCTGATGATGTCCAGCAAGGCATCCCGGTCGTTCATGCTGCTTTCCATGGCCTCCAGCGTACTGTCGTTGAAGGCATGGATCACTCCGAGACGGTCGGCCAGCTTCTTGGAGCAGGAAGTGTAGAACATGCTCTCCTGGGTCTGGTTGAAGACGCTGGCATAGCTGAGGTCGGCACCGTACACGCCCAGGTTCAGCGCTTGCTTGCTCGCCGAGGTGTACTTGTCCACGTTCTTCACATCGTTCAGGATGGAAGCATTGTACTGCGCACCCGCTTTCTTCAACAGGGCTGCGGTCTCCATGGGCGAAGGCACATTGTAGAAGATGTTGCGTGTCTTCTGCAAGCGGGCATCCTGGGTGGAGTCCGTGGTTTGGGTGGTATCGAGTTCATCCTGTTCGGATGGACCTCCTGAACACGCCGCGAAAAGCGGAATGAAGGCGAGGAGCAAGGACCATTTCGAAGTGCGCATGGGCGTGGTCTGGGGAGTTTTTGGAGAGTCGTGTAAAGGTGCCCTGAACGGATCGTCGGATCAATGTGCTTCGAGCCAGTTTTTCCCCATGTTCATGTCAACAACAAGGGGTACTTCAAGCTTCAATGCGCCTTCCATCAGCTCACGAACGAGGCTTTGTACGACATCGGCCTCTTCAAGTTGCACATCGAAGACCAATTCGTCATGCACCTGCAACAGCAAGCGGCTCTTGAGCCTTTCCTTCTTCATCCGCGCATGGATCCGCACCATGGCCAGCTTGATGATGTCCGCCGCGGTGCCTTGCATGGGCGCGTTGATGGCCACCCGCTCCGCCGCAGCGCGCACGGTCTGGTTGGCGCTGGTAATGTCCGGCAGGTATCGCCTGCGGTCCAGCATGGTCTTCACGTAGCCGTGTTCGCTGGCGTATGCGATCTGCTCGTCCATGTAGCTGCGCACGCCGGGGAACTGGGCGAAGTAGTCATCGATGATCTGCTTGGCCTCGCCCCGCGGAATGCCGAGGTTCTGGCTAAGGCCGAAGGCGCCCTGCCCATAGGCGATGCCGAAGTTCACTGCTTTGGCGCGGCCGCGTTGTTCCCTGTTCACCTCGGCAATGTCCACGTTGAAGACCTTGGCCGCAGTGGCTGCGTGGATGTCGAGTCCCTTGCGGAAGGCCTCCTGCATGTTCGCATCACCGCTCATGTGCGCGATCACGCGCAATTCGATCTGGCTATAGTCGGCACTGAGCAGGAGGTGGTTCCCGTCGCGCGGAACGAAGGCCTTGCGGATCTCCCGGCCCTTCTCGGTACGGATCGGGATGTTCTGCAGGTTCGGGTCATCGCTACTGAGGCGACCAGTGGCCGCCACGGCCTGGCGGTAGTTGGTGTGTACACGTCCGGTGCGCGGGTCCACCATGGTGGGCAATGTGTCCACGTAGGTGCCCTTCAGCTTGCGCAGGCTGCGGTAGTCCAGGATCAAGGGCACAACAGGGTGTGCTTGGACCAGTTCCGAAAGCACGTCCTCGCTGGTCTGGTACTGGCCGGTCTTGGTGCGCTTGGGTTTATCGCCACCGATCTTCAGGGTCTCGAAGAGCACATCGCCGAGCTGCTTGGGCGAATCGATGTTGAAGGGGATTCCTCCACAAGCTTCACGGATCTCGTCCTGCAAGCGCAGGATGTCGGTGCCCAGCTCTTCGCTGAAAGCCTTCAGGGCGTCCACATCCAGGCGGATCCCTTCCATCTCCATGTCGGCCAGCACACGCACCAAAGGCATCTCCATGTCCGCGAAGAGCTTCTCCAGTCCGTCCTCCTTCAGCTTCGGGGCAAAGGCCGCATAGAGTTGCCAGGTGATGTCGGCATCCTCCACGGCATACTCGGCCACCTGCTCCACGGGCACATCGCGCATGCTCCGCTGGTTCTTGCCTTTGGGGCCGATCAGGGCCGTAATGGGCATCGGCCGGTAGCCCAGCACGGTCTCGGCCATGAAGTCCATGCCGTGGCGCAACTCGGGCTGCAGCAGGTAGTGGGCCAGCATGGTGTCGAACTGTGGTCCGGCCAGCTTCACGCCGTAGCTCTCCAGCACCACCAGATCGTACTTGATGTTCTGCCCCACCTTCACGATCCGCTCGTCCTCCAGCACGGCCTTGAAGCGTGCCACCACGCCATCGGCTTCGGCACGGTCAGCAGGTACCGGAACGTAGCAACCGGTATGCGCCTTCCAGCTGAAGGCCAGCCCCACAAGTTCCGCGCGGCGCTCGTCCACGCTGGTGGTCTCGGTGTCGAAGCAGAACCGTTCCTGCGCCGATAGTTCCTTGGCCAGTGCGTCCTGCTCTTCCGGCGTGGATGCGATGCGGTACGTGTGCTCGGTGCTTTCCAGCGTGGCCAAGCTGGTGACCATGGGCGCGGCATCGCCGGTATCGGCAGCATCGCCTCCGGAGAACATGTCCATCTGGTCATCGTTGCCCTTCACCCTGCGCTTGGGTGCTGCCACTGGCGCATTGGCCTGGGCCTCCTCGCCCAGCACGCTCTTCAGCAGGTTGCGGAATTCCAGCTCGCTGAACACCTCCAGCACCTTGTCCTTATCCGGCGGATCCAGGTGCAGTGCCGTGTGGTCGATGTCCACCGGCGCATCTATGAGGATGGTGGCCAGTTTCTTGGACATCCTGCCCTGCTCCTGGTGCTCCAGTAGCCGCTCGCCCAGCTTGCCCTTGATCTCTCCGGCGCGGGCAATGGCCTCCTCCATGCTGCCATACTCCTGCACCAGTTTCATGGCGGTCTTCTCCCCCACTCCGGGAATGCCGGGAATGTTGTCCACGGCATCGCCCATCAGCCCCAGGATGTCGCGCACCTGATCGGTGTTCTCCAAGCCCCAGCGCGCGCAGATCTCCTTGGGGCCAAGCACCTCGGGCGGCGCACCGGAACGACCCGGTTTGTACATCAGGATCTTGTCGGTCACCAGTTGCCCGAAATCCTTGTCGGGTGTTACCATGTAGGTGATGTAGCCCTCCTTCTCGGCCTTCTTGGCCAGGGTGCCGATCACGTCGTCCGCTTCGTAGCCATCGCTCTCTATCACCGGTATGTTGAAGGCTTCGATGATGCGGCGGATGTACGGGATGTTGTTGCGGATGTCATCGGGCATCTCCTGCCGGTTGGCCTTGTATTCCACATGCTCGATGTGCCTGTCGGTGGGCGCAGCGGTATCGAACACCACCGCGATGTGCGTGGGCTTCTCGCGCTTGATCAGGTCCAACAAAGTGAGCGTGAACCCGAAGGACGCACTGGTGTTGATGCGCTGGCTGTTGATGCGCGGAGCCTTGATGAAGCTGAAGTAGGCCCGGTAGATCAGGGCGTAGGCATCGAGGAGGAAGAGGCGCTTGTCGGCTTCGGGTGCTGAAATCAGGGCTGTTGCTGGATCGGTCTTGTGGTCGGCCATACGAACGACTCCGCAAGGTATTGGGCCTAGCGGAGGGGCGGCAAGTTAGCCAGCGCCCGATCCTACATTCCGAGCGATGGGATATGATAAAGCGTTGTTGGATCAGGAATTCAACAACGCCAAGATCCAGCCAAGCAACGTTCGGAGCTCGGATCGTGTCAAGGGGTTAGCTTCGGCATCCTGTTCCATGGGTCTTTCGCGCAAGCACGCTATTATTCTGTTCCTCAGCGCCATCATGGGTGTATTCCTGTCATGCCGCAAGGATGTGCCCGAGCCGCTGCCACCGGTCCCGCCGCCGGGCTCTTCTCCGGTGGTGTTCGACCCACAGGCAGTGCCCTACCCGGTCCTGTCCACCTACAACTTCTTCCAAGGCCCCATGGCCGAGATGGCGCCCGTTGCTGGAGTGCTGCCCTATACGGTGATAACGCCCCTGTTCAGCGACTACGCCAAGAAGCAACGCTTCATCTGGATGATGCCCGGCGCACAGGCCAGCTATGCGGGCGACCACAACCTCTTGAACTTCGCCGATGGCACGGTGCTGATCAAGAACTTCTACTACGACCGCGTGCAGCCCAGCGACACCCGCAGGATCGTGGAGACCCGCCTGTTGTACAAGCTGGACGGCACCTGGCGCTTCGCCGAATACGTTTGGAACGATGCGCAGACCGAAGCCGTGCTGAACATGGACGGCAGTTACACCAGTGTGGACTGGATAGACGAGAACGGCATAGCCAAACAGGTGGACTACCGGATCCCTTCCGGGGGAGAGTGTTTCGTGTGCCACAAGGATGATCTGGTGGCCTTGCCCATAGGCCCCAAGCCCCAGAACCTGAAGATGGCCTACCCCTTCGTGGATGGCAGCATGGACCAGCTGAGCAAGTGGACCCAGGTGGGCTACCTGGCCCAAGGCACACCTTCAGCGATAAACGCCACGGTGCGCTGGGATGACATGACCGCAAGCCTCACCGACCGGGTGCGTGCTTATGTGGATATGAACTGCGCACACTGCCATGCCGAAGGCAGCCACTGCGACTACCGCCCCATGCGCTTCGCTTGGAGCGAGACCGTGGATCCGGTGAACTTGGGCGTGTGCGTAACGCCGGAAGAGGATGTACTACCCGTTCTTACCCATATCGTTTCCTCCGGAAGACCCGAACGGAGCATGCTGCACCACCGCCTTGCTTCCACCGAGGAGAGCGTACGCATGCCCTTGCTGGGCCGCACCTTGGTACATGAGGAAGGCCTGGCATTGATAACTGCCTGGATAGAAAGTCTTGAACCTGCCTGCAATTGAACGAACTTAGCCCCACGATGAAACAGACCTTTACACTTCTGCTCGCACTCGCCCTGGGTGTACATGCGCATGCCCAGAGCACCTGCGCGACCCCGATCACGATCACTGCCGGCACCTACACCGTTGCTCAGGTGAATGGCATGGAGGTCCCCACGCCGATCTGCGCGGATAACGGTGCGGATGGCACTTCGGCCGGCATGTGGTACAGCTACACCCCGAGTGAAAGCATTGCTGT
>JBBEDG010000097.1:0-6363 GCA_040881405.1 Flavobacteriales bacterium
CTACACCTGGGACTTCGGAGACGGCAATAGCAGCACATTGGTGACACCTACACACTCCTATGCGGAGAGCGGTATCTATTCCGTTTCGCTCACCGCCATATCCACCACGAACGGATGTCCCGCTACTGTCTCCAATCCTGTGGAGGTGCTTTTGACACCGGTAGCGACCATAGAGGCGCTGCCCATAGCTGGATGCCCACCTTTGGAGGTGGTGTTCAATGGTGCGAGTACTGCCGCAGACCTATTCATCTGGACTTTTGGTGATGGAAATGCATTCATCGGTCCAACGCCAACGCACATTTACACCGAGTCGGGCACTTTCACGGCCCAACTGCTTGCGCTGAACGGCAACGGCTGCGCCGATAGCACCTTAGCCACGATAACGGTGTATCCTAAACCTGAGGCCGCTTTCACCTACACCACGGAACCTACTCTCGAGCCCATTCTACCGGTACAATTCGAGAATCGATCCATTGATGCGATCGCCTATCAATGGGAACTTGGCGATGGAACGATGACTTTCCTTACGAACCCGTTCCATACTTATTCCTTGGGTGTCTCTTGTTCATTCACCCCAATGCTCATCGCCTACAACCAGTTCGGCTGCGTGGATACCACCAGGAGGAACATCGGCATCGGGTACGACCTGCGTATCTGGGCGCCCAACGCCTTCAGGCCCGATGGCGATGGACTGAATGAAGAGTTCGTGATCAGAGGTGCCGATATAGAACCGTCCTCCGTACATCTCATGATCTTCAACAGGTGGGGCGAACTCATCCATGAGACCAGGGGAAAAGAACCACGTTGGGATGGGCGCATAAATGGTACTATGGCCAAGAACGACGTGTATGTCTGGAAGCTTAGCGCGCGCTTGAAGTGCGGCTTCGAGGATGAGGACTTCATTGGCCACGTGACCTTGATCCGGTGAACGAGTTGTGGCTTGTTGTGCCGTGACAAAGCCGCCGATGTTAGGGCTCGCACTTTTTGCGGGACAACAGCAAGCCTGCAAGGCTCGCGATTGGATACCAGAACCGGGCATGCCTTGGATATGACCTGTATGCAGAGCAACACGGTAGCCAAAACCTAAGCAAGGCCGAGAATGTTACGCGTATCCAAAGATTTAAGCAGATTGGGATGGGGCTTCAGCGATTCCATTTCTCTGCCTCCAGGCAGCAATTCGCGACTTACAGCCAAATCCTTCCAAAGACCTTCGAAGGAATTCGGGGGGTAGTAAATAGTGGGCTAACGTGTTAGCGGGGATTCGAAACCAAGAATCGCCAAAGCTTCAGACACTACGAAGTACTGCACGCCAGTGATTCAGTGCGTTTTCCAACTCCTTAGCGAAGATTCTCTCGCTACGATCCTCTAAAGTTATCTTCAAATACGGCACATCGAAGTCAAGGCTAAAATCATTGTTGAAATCTCCCTGGTGAACACTTGTGTCCTTGACCTGCACATTGGGATCGGATAGCCGAATATGCTTGCTGCCATTGGCTATGTCTGACATGAATCGGAGGAAATCATGTTCACTACGTAGTTTCCTTTGGTATTCCTTCTTTCCCTGTTCGGTAGGAGTATGGCTTGATTCCTCATACCACCAGTCACTCATGTGCCATGCACTGAAGACGCAGTTCAGCGCTTTACTTGAAGACAATGGATCGGCCAGGAATATCTGGAAGTCTGCCTCGAGTTTCGTAAGCAGGTCGGCGGCCGTGCGGATGGCGAAAGAATGGGAGGCCATACTTATAAGATTTTGGAAACAGATTTCATCCGTGAATACACGCGAAAGTCGCTATTCCTTGCTATAATTTACCAGTTTGCCTTGTATCATGATGCGGCCTTTGGCGAAGCCCACTATATCCCGAATCTGCATAGCCATATCCCACGCCCAGAAAGGCAGGCGTGATGAATTGTGTGCAGATATCGCGTTCGGAGAGGGACTTCTCATTCACGCGGAATAGGCGTTCTTAGTACCCCGGGCAGCGGTATCGGCTGCGGATGTTGTTGTCGTAGTACGTGCCGGGACTTGACGCGTTCAGGATCCCTTGGAAAATGTCGTAGGGCACATTGCAGAAGTTGTAATGGGAACCCTGCATGGTGATGGACATCTTGCCACTAGCATAGCACACGGTGCTTATCCATTGCGAGCGCGAGCTGAGGTCATAGCACTCCTGGGCCAAGCTAGGTGTACTTGCCAATAACATTACGGCGAGAATGTAAGTCTTCATTGGTGCGGATATAGCGGGCAAGATAGGTCGATGGAATTAGATACCATCGCGACCCTGGATTCAGCAAAACAAGTACATCGAATGGACCATCCATGTCGTTATGGCGGAACCGTGGTGTGGAGGCGCCGAATGCAAGTACCCAAAGGCCTTGAAGCTGAATAGCCCCTTCGGCTCCGCCGACCATTCGCCCACCGCGGCTAGTGCTTGTTCTAGTTGGCGCTGAGTCCAGATGTCTTGAGGCAGGCTGTGCCAGAGGCAGGCAGACCATCGAGGCCAACCAGCCTCTACGCCTATATGCCCTTTCGCTGCGCGCATACCTGTCCGCCCCACAGGCCAAGCTGCCTTCCACAGGGCAAACCGAATTCGAACAACGGGGTTGTTTCTCCACGCCCCATGCGTTCACTCCTACAATGAGCCATGAAGCGATCGTTCGTGGTGCCACTGATCACGGATCCCAGGCGGGGTGTGGTATCGCTGGCAATGCCTGTGCAGAATAGCCCAACGCGTTTGTGTAGCCCTCCTCGGTCATCACCTGCCCATAGTTGGAAGGTATGGTCCTTGTGGTGATTCCCCTTAACATCATTCATTCCAACCCAATACCCATGAACGACGGCAACATCCAGAACCTTACCATTCGCGCCCAAGAACTGTTGATCACCTACTTACCTCAAGTGCTTCTCGCCATTGTGTTCCTGCTGGTGGGCCTGTGGCTCATCCGCATGTTGGTACGCCGCGTCGGGAAGACCATGCAGGCACGTGATATGGAACCTTCCCTGGTGCCATTCGTGAAGAGCTTATTGGGTGCTGTGCTTAAGGTGCTACTGGTGTTGAGTGTGGTACAGATGATCGGCGTACAGACCACATCGTTCATCGCCATACTGGGTGCTGCAGGACTCGCCATTGGGCTTGCACTGAGCGGCACGCTACAGAACTTCGCCGGCGGGGTGATGTTGCTGATATTGAAACCATTCAAGGTGGGCGACTACATCGAAGCCCAAGGACACAGTGGCACAGTGCGCCAGATCCAGATCTTCCACACGATAATGACAACGCCTGACAACAAGACGATCATACTGCCCAACGCGCAGGTGAGCACCGATGCCATGGTGAACTACTCCACCGAACCCGAGCGCCGTGTGGACTTGGTGTTCGGTATCGGGTACGGTGATGATATCGACAAGGCCCGTAGCACCATCCAGCAGGTGATCGGCACCGACGAACGCATCCTTGCCGACAAGGACGTTCAGATCGTGGTGGCCGAACTGGCGGATAGCTCAGTGAACTTCAAGGTGCGTGTGTGGGTGAAGGCCGCCGACTATTGGGGCGTGTTCTTCGATATGCAGGAGGGCGTGAAGAAGGCTTTCGACAAGAACGGTGTTTCCATTCCCTTCCCGCAGATGGATGTGCATATGCAGGGGGCGAACTGATCGGGGCGGGTGGTGTGCCGCACGGCCGAAGAGGGCTCAAACGGAGACACTGAGGCACGGAGCCCTCCTCTCCTTGGGAGAGGGGTTGGGGGTGAGGCCGCTCTTCTCCGTGGCTCAGTGCCTTTGTGTGATGTGGATTCCCTCTCCACGATGACCAAAAGAACGCAGCATCCTGCATTCGCGCCGGATCTCCACCCACGCAAAAGGGGCGCCTCCCGGCGCCCCTTCATGCAATGCAGTTATGCTAAGCCTACTCGGCCTTGGCAGCTTCTTCGCCACCCTCGGCCTTCGGCTCTTCAGCCTTGGCGGCCTTCGGGGCTTTGGGTGCCTTGGCTTCAGCCTCCCCAGCGGGGCGACGGCTGCGGCGGGTCTTCTTCACTTCGGTACCGGCGGACTTCTCCTTGGTGTACACGGTGTTGAAGTCGACCAGTTCGATCATGGCCATTTCGGCGGCATCGCCCAAGCGGTTGCCCATCTTGATGATGCGCGTGTAGCCACCGGGGCGTGTAGCCACCTTGGGTGCCACGTCGCGGAACAGCATGGCCGTGGCCTCCTTGTTCTGCAGTTCGCTGAACACCGTACGGCGGCTGTGGGTGCTGTCGTCCTTGCTCTTGGTGATCAAAGGCTCCACGTAGCGGCGCAGGGCGCGGGCCTTGGCCAGCGTGGTCTCGATGCGCTTATGCTCGATCAGGGAGATCGCCATGTTGCTCATCAGGGCGCCGCGGTGGGCCTTCTTGCGGCCGAGGGCGTTGTTCTTATTTCCGTGTCTCATTGTAGTATGCGGTTAGGCGTGCTGTAGCTGGCGAAGGACCCTTCGCCCCGTACATCACTCCTTGTCCAGTTTGTACTTGCTTACGTTCATGCCGAAGCTCAGGCCCTTGCTCTCCACCAGGTCTTCCAACTCGGTGAGGCTCTTCTTGCCGAAGTTGCGGAACTTCAGGAGGTCGTTCTTGTTGAAGGACACCAGATCACCGAGGGTCTCGATATCGGCGGCCTTCAGGCAGTTCAGGGCGCGCACGCTAAGGTCCATGTCCACCAGCTTGGTCTTGAGCAGTTGGCGCATGTGCAGGCTGGTCTCGTCGAACTCCTCGCTGTCGGTGTTGGCGCTGCCACGCTCCTCAACATCCAGGCTGATGCGCTCATCGCTGAACAGCATGAAGTGGTGGATGAGGATCTTGGCGGCTTCCTGAAGAGCGTTCTTCGGGGTGATGCTGCCGTCGGTGGTCACCTCGATGGTGAGCTTCTCGTAGTCGGTCTTCTCCTCCACACGCGTGTTCTCCACGGTGTACTTCACGTTCTTGATGGGCGTGTAGATGGAGTCCACGAAGATGGTGCCGATGGCCGCACCTTCCACTTTGTTCTCGTCGGCGGGCACGTAGCCACGGCCTTTGCCGATGGTGAGTTCCACGTGCAGCTTAACGCTGCTGTCCATGGTGGCAATGAGCAACTCGGGGTTCAGCACCTGGAAACCGGTGGTGTGCTTGCCGATGTCGCCTGCGGTGAAGCTGTCCCTACCGCTCAGGGTGAAGGAGACCTTTTCGGTGCTCACGTCATCGAGTTGGCGGCGGAAGCGCACCTGCTTCAGGTTCAGGACGATCTCTGTCATGTCCTCGATCACTCCCTTGATGGTGGAGAATTCGTGGTCGACACCGTCGATGCGTACCGAAGTGATGGCGAAGCCCTCCAGGGAGGAGAGCAGGATGCGGCGCAGCGAGTTGCCTATGGTGATGCCATAACCCGGTTCGAGGGGACGGAACTCGAAAGAGCCGCGCTTGTCGTCGGATTCGATCATCGTGACCTTGTCAGGCCGCTGGAATTCAAGGATGGGCATTGGTCTTCGACGGGTTAGGTTCTTACTTCGAGTACAATTCCACGATGAGCTGCTCGCGGATGTTCTCCGGGATCTGGGCACGCTCGGGCAGTGTCAGCATCTTGCCGCTCATGGCCGATGGGTTCCAGTCGAGCCAATCGTAACGACGGCTGCTCACCGAAATGCTATTGCTGATGGCCTCCAGGCTGCGGCTCTTTTCACGCACGGCGATCGTTTGACCGGCACGCAGGCTGTAGCTGGGTACGTTCACTACTTGTCCGTCCACGGTGATGTGACCGTGGCTTACCAGCTGGCGGGCACCGCGGCGCGTTGGGGCGATGCCCAGGCGGAACACGGTATTGTCCAAGCGGGCTTCGCAGAGCTGCAACAGCACCTCACCGGTGATGCCGCGCTTGCTGGAAGCGATGTGGTACATCTTCTCGAACTGGCGCTCGAGCACACCGTAGGTGTATTTCGCCTTCTGCTTTTCGCGCAGCTGAACAGCGTATTCGCTCTCCTTCTTGCGGCGGCGGGCATTGGGGCCATGCTGGCCGGGGCTGTGGGGCTTGCGCTCCATCCACTTGTCCGGGCCATAGATCGCCTCCTTGAACTTCCGGGCGATCCGGGTCTTGGGTCCTGTGTAACGTGCCATTCTTCTTTTCTTTTGGGTGCGGTCCTCGCACCAACAACGGAGCATCCGCCGTCCGGCGGACTCCTACGGGTTATGGATTAAACGCGGCGCTTTTTGGGTGGACGGCAGCCGTTGTGGGGCATCGGGGTGGTGTCGATGATCTCGGTCACTTCGACACCGTTGTTGTGCAGGGCACGGATGGCGCTCTCGCGGCCCGAACCGGGGCCTTTCACGTACACCTTCACCTTGCGCAGGCCCAACTCGTGC
>JBBEDG010000098.1:0-2196 GCA_040881405.1 Flavobacteriales bacterium
AGCGGCGATCAGGTGAACATCCTGCTGGGTGCCTGGCTGCTGCTCGGCTTGTGGACCGGGGTGCTGGAGGAGTTCTTCTTCGGAAGGCGTTTCCGCGGGCTGGCCATACCCTTGCAGTTCATCGGCAAGGTGCTGCTCGTGAACCTGCTCACCATCGTGCTCGTCGCCGTGGCATTCCTGGCCAACAGCGACCGCATGCTGCTGTTGGCCACCGATGAGCCCTACAAGGTCCACGAGATCTTTGTGATGGGCCAGTTCTACAAGCTGGTGCTTCGCGTAGCGGTGGTCACCTCCATAGCCATCCTGGTGGTGCAGGTGGAAGAGCTCATGGGCCGGCGCATGTTCCTGGGCTTCCTGCTCGGGCGCTACGAAAAGCCCAAGGCCGAGGAGCGCATCGTGCTCACCATGGACCTGGTGGACAGCACTGGACTCGCAGAGCGCATGGGCGATCTGCGTTACTACCGCTTCCTGAATGTCACCTACTCCCTGATGACCGATGCCGTATTACGCAACGAGGCCGACATCCACAAGTACGTGGGCGATGAGGTGATCTTCACCTGGCCCATGCGCGTAGGGGTGCGTTACGAGAATTGCCTCGATCTATACTTCGATGTCGCCGAACGCATCGCATTGCATGCCGAGGAACTCAAGGCCGAGTTCGGCTCTGTACCGCAGTTTCGCGCCGCGGTGCACGGCGGGCGGGTCATTTCAGCGCAGGTGGGTCACATCAAACGGGCCATCGATCTTAGCGGCGATGTCATGAACAGCGTGTCGCGTATGCTGGGCTTGGCCAAGGCCATGAAGGTGGAACTCTTGGTGTCCGCCGAATTACTCGTGCGTATTCCCAAGGCCACGGAGCGCTTCGTATTCGGGCCTGAGACCACCGTGCCGGTAAAAGGACGCAAGCGTGAGGTGCGCGTGCATTCCGTGGAACGAATACGGGGTATGCAATGAAACGGCTGCAACTGCTGGTATGGACACTCGGTGTTCTGCTGAATGGACTCCACCTTTCAGCCCAAGTGCCTGTGCCGTTCACCTCCAAGGACGGGCGCTTCATGGTCTTCGCCAACGGACGGTTCGAGAAGCTGGAACCCCGCGAACCCCAGTGGTCGGTGGCACAAGAGGGCCGAGTGATCTACCTGGACCACGAGGGGCGTTTGCGTGTGTTCCATGCCGAAGGGCGTCGCCTGTACGAGCTGGGTGCGTGCAGCATGGGCAACGTGAAAGCCTCGCGCAACAAAGTGGCCTGGACCGTTGGCGATACCCTCAAGACCCTTAGCGCTGGCAAGGCCAAGGTGGTGGCCACCGGTGTGGAGCGCTTCAGCGTAAGCGATAGCTTGGTCGTATACCACGACAGTGCTCGCCACGAACTGAATGTCCTGTGGCGTAGTGAGGTGTTGCCCATCGCCGAGGTGGAACAGGGCACGGAAGCGCCGCAATGGTCCGTCGGCACCAACACGCTCACCTTCTTCGATCGATCCACATTTCGGCTTTTCCTCTTCCACAGAGGTAAGCTGCGGGTGTTGGCCGATAGCACCGACCTGGGCATGGCCGTGAACGGCGAGGACCTTGTGGGATATTGGAACAGCTTGGACCAACAGTGGAAGGTCCTCGACAGCGAACGTGAGGATGTGCTAAGCGATATGCGCCCCATCAGCGCCAAGGCCGGGCGCCGCATGATCGCATTCGTGGATGGCACCGGCAGGTTGAAGTGCTACAGCAATGGTATCGTGCATACGCTTTCGGATACCATTCCCACCGACTATTGGATGCAGGACGATGTGCTCCTTTACCTGCAAGGGGGAAGCCTCATGATCTTCCAGCCCACAGGCTCCATGGTCGTGGAGCGCTACGTGCCGGAGCGGTGGCAGGTGTGGGGCGATCGCCTCGTGTACCTCGACATCAACCGTGAACTGCGAGGTATCGAGGAAGGGGTCCGTGTGCGGTACGGCAACGAGGCGGCCATTCCGCGTTTCGATCTCTTCGGCGATGCCGTTATGTATCCATCACCCACAGGCTTGATCACCGTGATACGCGACGGACGTAAGCACCTGTATTAAAGCGGGGGCAGTCCCGTAAGTACGTTATGTGGGTAGCTTATTCCAAGCAGCGTCCAACGCGTAATCCCAGTCCTATAAGGACGGTATGTGGGTAGTAGGTAACAACAGCATTGTGCCTACAGTCCCTTAGGGACGA
>JBBEDG010000098.1:2296-6361 GCA_040881405.1 Flavobacteriales bacterium
CATATGGGTAGCCAGTAGCAACGGAATTGCCTCCCCAGTCCCGTGGGGACGGCATGTGGGTACCACGTTGTGCCGAGCAGCGTTCCAACCCGTATTCCCAGTCCCTTAGGGACGACATATGGGTAGCCAGTAGCAACGGAATTGCCTCCCCAGTCCCGTGGGGACGGCATATGGGTATCCCCATTAACCACGTCTTTCCATCAAACCCGCACCGCCGCCCGCTTTCCCTTGGCAAGCAGCTCTTCCACGTTGCTCAAGGTCCACAAGCTCATTGGTTCGCGCTTGCCCTTCAGGCTAATGGTGCCGATCTCTCGCACCGGATACTCGGCCGGTAGGCGCAACACATCCAGCAATTCCTTGGAGAAGAGGTTGTCCACCCCGTGCGCGTTGCAACTGTTCTGGATCCGGGCCGCGGTATTCACCACGTCGCCACTGAAGATGCGTTCCTTCTTCACCACGCCCACTTCTCCGGTGGTCACCTGTCCATAGTGGAATCCGGCCTTGAATGTGGGCACCAGGCCGAAGCGTTCCTGGTAGTGCTTGGAGCGTTTGTCCAGCTTGGCGCGTATGTTCAGGAAGCAGCGTACGCAACGCTGTTTTCGCACGCCTCTGCGCAGTGGCCAGCTCACGCTGATCTCGTCCCCGACATATTGATAGATCTCGCCACGCGCATAAACGATGGGGTCGGTTATATCGGTGAACAGCTCGTTCAGCAGCTGGAAATACTTCACGTGGCCAAGCTGCTCCGCGATGGTGGTGGATGAACGCATATCGAGGAACATGAAGATGCGCATCTCCTGGCGGGGCTTGCGGTACCGGCCTGTGAGATAGTCGAAGCCGCCGTTGCCGTACTGGTCGTTGAGGCGCACCATCAGCATGCTGGCGCCCATCAGCATGGTCCAGTAGAGGTATTGCCCCAGGAAGCGCAACGAGAACAGGCGATCGGTCGTAGTGTCAAGATCGCTGCCGCTATTGTATTCCGGTATTACCACCAGCACCAGAGCCAGCACCACCAGCATCAGTGTGGCCATGATGCCCAGAGCACCGAGATAAGGGAACAAGCGGAGCCTATCGCGCAGCAGGAAGATGTAGATGCCACCGCCCAAAACGCCAGCAAGCAGGCTGCGCAAGAACTGTGAATCCATGCGGTACTTCAAGGAGCTCTCCAAGCCATGCGCCAGCAGCAGGTTATGCTCGAACAGTGCGCCCAGCATGCCAACACCAACCCATGCCAGGGTGATCCGCAGCGTCCGTTTGGTGCGCAAACGGGTGGGGGCCAAAGGGTCTTTCATGAGCGGCGCGAAGGTAGCCGCATACGCTATGCCCAATGTTAAGCCGGAACGCCTCTTTGCTGCTCGCTATTCTCGATGGTCGTTGGCTACGTGGACCAGCAATGGTCCGCTCATTGCCGCCATGTACCGGTATCTTTGGCCTTGCATGAGAACTTGGCTTCAAAGTCTATTCCTGCTGCTCGTGTTGGCCTTGCCGCACACACACAAGCGAATGCCTTCCACATACATCTGTATGGCATGGTCACCGAACACTTCACTGGTGAAGGGCTCAAGGGAGTGCAGGTGCGATTGGTGAAGGACAGCATAGAGCGTGAGACGGTGATAACGGCCTGGAACGGCAAGTATGAATTGTACTTGGAGCGAGGCTACGACTACCAGGTCTGGTTCTCACGCAACGACATGGTGACGAAGCACGTGCGCATCGATGCCCGTGAAATTCCGCTGTATCCCGATGTGCCTTTCTTCGAGATGGATCTGCAGATGACCGCCGTGGAATGGGTGGAGGGCTTCGACTTCTCGACCTTCGAAGAGCCGGTAGCGCTTGCCGAGTACAAACATTCGGTGCGCAATCTGAACTGGAACACCGACTTCACCGATAGGCGCCGCACCGAACTGGCCCGGGTGATGATCTACTACGAACGGCATTTGACCGCCAAACGGAAAGCCGCGAAAACCGGTGGAGGGAACGAAGCAGCACCCAAAAAGCGGAAGAAAGTGGATTTCTGAACGGCCGTCAGGTTCGGTAGCGTTCAACCAGCTTTACCGCCTCCACCGCTTCGCGCACATCGTGTACCCGTAGTATCGCTGAGCCACCCAACAGCGCTATCGTGTTCAGGACCGTGGTCCCGTTCAGTGCTTCGGAAGCTGTCGTCCCCAACACCTCGTTGATCATCCGCTTGCGGGAAATTCCCACGAGAACAGGTGCCCCGAGTGCGGTGATGCGCCCCAATTCGCGCAATAGCGTGTAGTTGTGCGAAGTGGTCTTTCCGAAGCCGAAGCCGGGGTCAAGCACTACATCGGCAATGCCAGCAGCGCGGGCGGCGTTCAAGCGTTCGCTAAGGGATCGCGTCACTTCGGCGGCTACATCCTTGTAGCTGGGTGCCTTCTGCATGCTCTTTGGCGTGCCTTGCATGTGCATGGCGATGTAGGGCACACCGAGTTTCGCCACAGTGGCCAGCATGTCAGCATCGAGCAGGCCGGCGGAGATGTCGTTCACCATGCATGCACCGGATTCCACGGCCTGCTTCGCTACCTTGCTACTGTAGGTGTCGATGCTCAGCCAAGCATCCGGAAAACGAGCGTGTATGGCTGCGACCACCGGCAGCACGCGTTGCAGTTCCTCGGCTTCGCTTATCGCCGTTGAACCGGGTCGGGTGCTCATGCCACCGATGTCCAGGATCCCGGCTCCTTCCTCCAGCATGCGTTCGGCCGTCCGCAGGGCGCTGTCAACCGCAACACGGCTTTCGGTATGGAATGAATCCGGCGTGGCGTTCAGGATGCCCATCACCAGCGGAAAGCGCGGCTGTACCACGCGGTCGCGTAGCCGCCATGTCGTGCCACCGTCCGCTAAATTTCGGACCCGTGCATCCCCGCTATCTTCGCCGCGCTCCATCAGGGGCCGAAGTTGCCGCTTCCTGCACGCATGGACAAGACCCTTCTGCAATACGACGCCGTTATCGCCGAATGTTTGGCGCTTTTCACCAAGAAGGCGCATGACTACGGCACCGCATGGCGAATACTGCGTGTACCCTCGCTCACGGATCAGATCTTCATCAAGGCACAGCGCATCCGTACCCTTCAGCAAGTGGGGGAGAGCAAGGTGGGCGAAGGCATCCGGCCCGAGCTGGTGGGCATTATCAACTACGCTGCCATGGCCCTGGTGCAGCTGGAACTTGGTGTTGTGGATAGCCCCGATATGGCCGCCAACCAAGCAGTCCGCCTGGTGGAGGAGCGCATGCACCATGCCCGAGACCTGATGACGCGCAAGAACCACGACTACGGCGAAGCTTGGCGTAGCATGCGCGTGAGCTCACTGGTGGACCTTATCCTGATGAAACTCCTGCGCATCAAACAGATCGAGGACAATCAGGGCGCGACCCTCGTCAGCGAAGGCATCGACGCCAACTTTCTTGACATCGTGAATTACGCGGTGTTCGCAATGATCCAGTTGGACGGGGAGGAGCGTCGATAGTATGTCGTTGATCGCTGTTCGACCGTCGACCATCGAACAAGGACCATCGAACAACGATCAACGAACAACGAATTCCCCCTATCAATACGCAGGCCCCAACGGACTCTCCGGACACCCCGTTCGCTGCATGGAGAAGACCCCGCCGCTGATCTTCCAGCCATCAGCCTCGCGCACCAAGGTGAAATGGTCGATGCCGCAGTGCTTCAACTTACGGCCAACGCAGAAATCGTACGGTGTGGTAAGAGTGGCGATCGGGCCATCGATGTTCACCACTGGATCCCAGAAACGCTCCTTCAGTTCCACGGTGTCCCGTGCTAGGCGCTCCAGGTAGGGGCCATGCGGCATCAGGATGGTGGGTGCCGAAGGGTCGTCGGCATACTTGCCGTGGAACATGCCTTCGGTGGTGAGGATGGCTCGCATGCCCTCGGCATCGCGTTGGCCCATGGTCTCGAAGTAGCGGGCCACCACGGCGATCACCGCCGCTTCTTCATCCTGCTGCGACCAGCAGAAGGGCGCTTGAAGCACGGCCAGAAGGAGCAAGAAGCGCAGGGGAGAAGGGCAGGAGTAGGGCAGGTGCATGGG
>JBBEDG010000099.1:0-6298 GCA_040881405.1 Flavobacteriales bacterium
ATGCACAGCGCCAGGCCACCAAGGAAGCGGGCGAGATCGCCGGCCTCAACGTCCGCCGCATCATCAACGAGCCCACCGCCGCTGCACTCGCCTACGGCATGGACAAGAAGGGCATCGACCAGAAGATCGTGGTGTTCGACTGCGGAGGTGGAACCCATGACGTGAGCGTGCTGGAACTCGGCGACGGCGTCTTCGAAGTGAAGAGCACCGACGGCGACACCCACTTGGGCGGCGATGACTTCGACCAGGTCATCATCGACTGGTTGGCCGATGAGTTCAAGAACGACGAGAACATCGACCTGCGCAGGGACCCAATGGCCCTGCAGCGTTTGAAGGACGCGGCTGAGAAGGCCAAGATCGAACTCAGCTCCACCACGAGCACCGAGATCAACCTGCCCTACATCATGCCGGTGGACGGCATCCCCAAGCACTTGGTGCGCACCATGAGCCGCGCCAAGTTCGAGCAGCTAGCTGACAGCCTCATCAAGCGCACCATCGCCCCTTGCGAAAGCGCATTGAAGAACGCTGGCCTGAAGGTGAGCGACATCGACGAAGTGATCCTGGTGGGTGGTAGCACCCGCATCCCTGCGATCCAGGAAGCGGTGAAGAAGTTCTTCGGCGGCAAGGAACCCAGCAAGGGTGTGAACCCCGACGAAGTGGTGGCCATCGGCGCTGCCATCCAAGGCGGCGTGCTTACCGGTGATGTGAAGGACGTACTGTTGC
Source organism: Flavobacteriales bacterium (assembly GCA_040881405.1). Lineage (GTDB taxonomy): Bacteria > Bacteroidota > Bacteroidia > Flavobacteriales_F > PHOS-HE28 > PHOS-HE28. The sequence goes on from JBBEDG010000099.1 coordinate 724, forward strand.
TGGACGTTACCCCCCTGAGCCTCGGCATCGAGACCATGGGCGGCGTGATGACCAAGCTCATCGAATCCAACACCACCATCCCCACCAAGAAGAGCGAGACCTTCAGCACGGCCAGCGACAACCAGCCCAGCGTGGAGATCCACGTACTGCAAGGTGAGCGCCCCATGGCCAACGGCAACCGTACCATCGGTCGCTTCCACCTCGATGGCATCCCCACCGCACCGCGCGGTGTGCCACAGATCGAAGTGACCTTCGACATCGATGCCAATGGCATCCTGCACGTAGGTGCCAAGGACAAGGCAACGGGCAAGGAACAGAGCATCCGCATCGAAGCCAGCAGCGGCCTGAGCAAAGAGGAGATCGAAAAGATGAAACAGGAGGCTGAGGCCAACGCCGATGCCGACAAGGCGACCCGCGAGCGCGTGGACAAGCTGAACGCCGCCGACAGCCTCATCTTCCAGACCGAGAAGCAGTTGAAGGAATTCGGTGACAAGATCCCCGAGGACAAGCGCAAGCCGATCGAGGATGTACTGACCCGCTTGAAGGAGGCCCACGCCGCACAGGATGTGGAAGCCTGCGACAAGTTGGTGGCCGAAATGAACACCGTGTTCGGCGCTGCCAGCGAAGAGATGTACAAGGCCGCACAGGACACACAGGCCAACGGAGGTGCCCAAGGCAACACCAACAGCACCGCCGACGCCGAAGTGACCGACGTGGACTTCGAAGAAGTGAAGGACAGCAAGTAAGGGCGAGCGATCGCTCGCCCGGTACTTGCGGTACGGATCGCCCGCTACTTGACGGCCTATCGCAGGCAAGTGCGGACCGACAAGCTCAACAGAGCCGCCTGACCAGGGCGCCAGGAACGAAAGAAGCCCTGCAGCTATCGCTGCGGGGCTTTCCTGTATTGGCTGTGCCTGGATCCAGTGAACTTCTTGCGTCAGCGCACCGTGTGCACCTTACCGTCCACGTGGTCCTCTTCGCGCAGCAATGAACCGTCGGTATCATAATGGCGCCAAGTGCCTACGCGCTGGGTGTCCATACGTCGTTTATCATAGCGAGCACGACCCTCGCTGCGGACGAGTCCTCCGGGGTAATATTCCCTCAGCTCGAATTCCGTGAGCTTCCGATCCACCAACCGCAGCAGGCTCAAGGGTTCTCCTGTGGGTGAATACAGGTCCATGCGCAGGTAATAAGGTTCCTTGCGATGCCGCTCTTCGGCGTAGCGAAGGCCACCATTCACGTAATGGTCCTCGTACTTGAAAACCACACCATCCGCATAGCGCGCCTCGGAGCGCAAAGTGGCATTGCTGAAATACGTGCGCATCACGCTCTTGATGGCATCCTGCTGCTTGAACTCACGCTCAAGGACACCGTTCGGATAGTAGTTGCGGTACACCACCAAGGCCCCCTCGGAATACATGCCGCGGTGCTTCAAGGTGCCATCTGCGTAGTGGTCCTCAACCCAACCGGAACAGGGGCCGAGCGCACAGCTTCGGGTGGAGTCACCTCCGGCTTGCGGATTGAAGCGATCGTATCGGTTCAACTCCGGGATGGGATCGGACTCCTCCACGGCCTCCATCCTATGCTGATCCGGCGTAAGAACCACCAGATCGGTTTGGGCCGCGAGGGTTCCTGGTATCACGCTACAAGCCACAACGGCAAAGGAGAACAGGGAATTCATCGGACCGTCCTACGCAATGCGGCCGAAATGGGTTACCCCAACCTTCCCGACCCTTTATCCATGGGCTGTACAGAGCCCTTGTTCCCTAAGGGAAGGCGAGCTATCCGCCACCCCAAGGCCCCTTGCAGGATCGTCATGAACGGACTGATGATGTTGAAGAAACAAAAGGGCAGATAGGCCAGGGTTGCCACCCCCAACACTCCGCTCATGTAGGCCCCGCAGGTGTTCCAAGGCACAAGGGCACTGGTAACGGTACCGCTATCCTCCAAAGTGCGGCTCAAGACCTCGGGGGCCAGCCCGCGTTCCCGGAATACCGAGGCGAACATGCGTCCTGGAACAACGATGCTCAGATACTGGTCCGATGCGCTCACGTTCACGAACACGCACGTGGTGGCCGTGGTGGCGATCAAGGAAGCATCGCCACGCACGGCCTTCATCACCGATGCCGTTATGCGTTGCAGGAGCCCCGCCCCTTCCATGGCGCCACCAAAGGCCAGTGCGCACAAGATGAGCCATATGGTATTCATCATTCCCCGCATGCCCTTGGCCGTAAGCAGTTCGTCCACCGCCTCGTGGCCGGTAACCACGGCCGTGCCCGGCCCCATGGCGTTCATGATCACCTCATACCCTTGGCGGGCAAAGCTCCCTTCACTACTGGAAAGCTCCTTGATGAGCTGAGGCTGGAACAACAAAGCGAACAATGCGCCCAACAGAACTCCTGCGAAGAGCGCGGGCAATACCGGCACCTTCCGCGCTATCATCACAACCATGGCAAGTGGCACCAGATATAGCCACCAACCGATGTTGAACTTGGAGAGGATGGCCGCATGGAAGGCCGTGGTATCCATGACTTCTTTGGATGACTCGCGGAACAGACCGATCCCCGCGAAGAGCAGCAGGGTGATGGCCATGCTGGGCACCGTGGTCCACAGCAGGTAGCGGATGTGCGTGAACAGGTCCGTGCCCGCCACCGCAGGCGCCAGGTTGGTGGTATCGCTCAGCGGGCTCAGCTTATCGCCGAAGTAGGCACCGCTGATGACCGCACCGGCCACCAGCCCTTCGTGGAACCCCATGGCCTTGCCGATGCCCAGTAGCGCGATGCCCACCGTGGCCACCGTGCTCCACGAGCTGCCCGTTGCCAAGGAAACGATGGCGCACACCACACAGGCCGCCACCAGGAAGACCTTGGGCGATAGCAACAGCAGACCGTGGTGGATCATGGCCGGGATGATGCCGCTGATGAGCCAGGTGCCGGTGAGCGCACCGATGAGCAAAAGGATGAGGATGGCACCCAAGGCCAGCGCTACGCTGCGCGTGATGTGCTCCAGCAGTTCCTCGAAGGCCTTTCCATTCACGATCCCGATACCGATGGCCAAGGAGGCGGCAAAGAGCAGCGCCAGTTGGTTGGGTCCTTCAAGGCCAGCATCGCCGAAGATCAATACGTTCAGCGCCAACAGCCCCACCAGCAGCAGCAAGGGCAGCAAGGCTTGGGCTAGGCCCGGGGAACGGCTTCTTGTTTTGGCCATGAGCGGTGCCAAGGTAGTTGGCATCGGAACTCAATAGGCTATAGGGTAGTTCGAAGAACCTCGAACGGATGGCACGCGTGGGCATTCTGGATCCAGACGAGGCGGGACGAACAGAGGATACTGGAACGATGTCTCCGACCGAGGAACAACGAAGTATGGATCCAGAAGGGACATGCGCCCAAAGGGTCGGTCCGCCGTAAGGCGGATCGATGCCGCCGAAGCGAGGTTCGTCGAGGTACCCTGTACACATCCGCAGGTAAATGAATTCCATCGCTTGGTCGAAGGGAGCGTCCCTGCGCTGCGTCGACCGTTCAGGGCTTAGCTCGCTCGTAAATGCTCATTCAATAGCCAGCAACGATCGCCCTGCATCCGCTTAGGCGGGCATACCATGGGCCTAACCGTGCACCGCGCTCCGGTACCAGAAGCGCGGCAGCGCTACACGTAAAAGCCCACCGCACAGAGCTGTTCGGCTTGCGCTTCTATCAACGCTCGGCCTTCACAAAGCGCACACGCTGTGGCTCACCTTCGGCAGAGCGCAACTCCAAGATGTACGGACCGGCAGCCAAAGCCGATACATCGATGGATGCCAGCCCAGCACCGAGGCCCTGTTGCAAGACCGAACGACCACCAGCATCGAACACCTCCACTGTGCTGAAGCGCTCGGAAGATCCCACATAAAGCACATCGCGGGTGGGATTGGGGTATATCCGTAGGTCGTTCGTTTGCTGCTCGCCCACCCCTGTGGAACCCAAGATCACCACGTTCTCCTCAAAGAGACAACCCTGCGCATCGCTCACTTGCACCAAGTATACACCAGCCCCCAGATCGGCGATGGAACCGCCAATGATGACGTTGCCATCCACACGGACGGTGTAGGGCGCCGCGCCACCGAAGATGGTCCATGAGATGCTTCCATTGCTTCCTGCCGTTGCATTCACGGAATTGACCAGCACGAACAAGGGATCGGGATCCAACAACTCCACCACACCGGTGGCAGAGCAGCCGTTCACATCCAGGAAGGTGTAGTTGTACACTCCAGCGCCAAGGCCTTGGATCTGGGCGCCGGTGGCTCCGTTGCTCCAACCAACACTCTGCGTAGCCACACCGCTCAAGTTCACCAAGGCGATACTTCCGCTTGTTTCGCCAGCGCAAATAGGGTCTTGTTCGTTCACAACAATGGCCGGTATAGGACCTATGGTAACCTGAACCGGTTCAGTAGTGGCCGAGACGCCGAAATCATTCCGCACCGTCACAGAATACTCGCCGCTCACAAAAACGGTCAAAAACCTCCCGGTAAAACCATTACTCCACGTGTAGAATGCATAATTCCCTGCGTCAAGGACCACCGATGCAGGTGCACATACCGTTAATGGCCCTTCCGGTGAAATGGCAGGACGAATGGTCTCTCCTTCAAAGAAGCTGTACTCCGCATTCACAGGCAGATCGTAATAGCGATCCACATGCCCGCTGAGGTACTCCACGATCACGGAATCCACCACGGCTGCGGAGTTCAGGCCGAACAGCACGTGCTGGGAACTTTGACCGAGGTAATTCTCACCGCATACCGTGTAATGGATGTATTGCTGCCCTCCGGCGTAGACCTTGATCCACGACCCAATGGCCATTCGGTTGGAAACCACGCCTTCCAACGAAACACGAATATGGCTGGTAGTACCACCATCACTTTTCCATAGAAAAGGAGGGAAAGGGTGCTGGTTCTGCACCACGATGTCAGCGTAACCGTCGCGGTCCAGATCGCCGCGCGCCACGCTATGGATGGATGTGATCTGTGGGTCGTGGAAGAGCGCCATGGCATCGGTGAAGGAGGTGCCGCCGTTGTTCTTGTAGAACAGGTTGGGCACAGGCAAGGCCAACTCGCGGTGTGTAGCGATGTACAGGTCCTGGTAGCCATCGTTGTCGTGGTCCACCCACAACGAACCCCAGCCCCATTCGAAGATATCCAGACCATACAGCGTTGAGGATTCCGTGAAGACCCCTTCCCCATTGTTCACCAGCAGCATGTGCCGTGCATTGTTCACATTCGGAAAAACACCGGTATTGGTGATATAAATGTCCATATCGCCATCGAGATCGAAGTCGCACGGGGAAATGCTCATGCAATGTTCGCCGGTCTCCGCAAGGCCGATCGCTTGGGCAATATCCGTGAAGGTGCCGTTCCCGTTGTTCCTGAACAGGGCATTGGCAGCCTCGAAATCGTTGATGACAAAGAGGTCCGGCCAGCCGTCCAGGTCCACATCCATCCACATCGAACGGAAGGAGGCCTTCAAGCCATTGCCCACACCGGCCTGTAGTGTCACATCGGTGAACGTACCGTCACCGTCGTTGCGGTACAGGTGGTTCAGTTTCG
>JBBEDG010000100.1:0-6291 GCA_040881405.1 Flavobacteriales bacterium
TCTATGCACAGCAGGCGTTCGCCCTGCTCGCTGCTCTTCAGGCCCTCATCAAGGTCAAGGGGCAGTTCGGCGCCGGAAGCGCGGTTGCAGCATGCGGCCAAGGCTTGTTCCATCTGGTCCATGCGGACGCGGAGTTCCTCCAGAGCGCCGAACAAGGATTCGTTGGTGCTCCGCGCTGCTGCCAGTTGCCCTTGTTGTTGTTGGACCGCCCCGATCAGGTAGGGCACCAGACCTGTGTAGTTTACAGCCTTGTAGTACATCCCGGGTGCAACAGTACTTCCGTGTTGGTCGATCTCAGGCGCAATACGTGTTTCGCGAACCAGATTCGGCACCACCAACTCCAGCTCCTGAGCGATCAATCCGACTTGACGGCCTTCTGGCAGGTCCAGGAAATCATACTGATCGACCAGGTGGTCATAACTCCGGGGCTGCAAAGCCATGAGCACCGACAGTGGATCTTCCAGATCCAGCACGTTGGTCTTGAATGCCGCATCACTGGCCACAAATGTTCCGCCAACGTAATACCCCGTGCCTATGCAATTGACATTGCCAACGAAGTATCCCGCCCAGTCGTCCGCGGATCCCGATGCCCTTCCATAGATACCGCATCCCATGTCGGCATTATCAGTTCCCTGAGCGAATCCAGCAACACCGACCACAAGGTCGGATTGACCATCATCGCCGGGCAATAGCGCTCCAATGCCCACCACACCCGCAGCCACACGACTTGTGCTACTTTGTCCCATCACGCCTATGGAAAGTTGATCGGCGACCACGTTGGATGGTGGAGCGGCATCGCCATCGACTCCCACCACATTTCCTTGCGCATCCAGTGCTATCCGGGTCTTCCCATGAATGGCGATCGCGTTACCCAGCAAGCTTATGTCGTCATGGAACACGGTCAGCTTATGTTCAGGTAGGTCGACCCCGATGCCAACACCGTGGCGGCTATCCCAATCACAACTCCCACTGGCGTGTGCGGTGGTTATGTGAGGCTCGTTGGGTGATACTCCCACCTCCCAATCGCAATCCCCTACCGGAACGCTTCCTGGATCCCGCCAACCGAGAACGCCATCGTCGTTCACCACTACGACTTGCCAAGTTGAATCCATCTCCGCTTCATTGGGCAACCTCCGGATCCGCACCCGTCCATCCAACACATCAAGGATCTCGGTCGGCTCGGTCACCAATGGATTGTTGATGTTGCCCGCAATGAAATCGCCGATGCCCACATTGACCCGAGTACGATCCACAGGGAAGAAGCGCATGGCCTCCAAACCGCGCATGCTAGATGCTCCAGTGGGTACACCAAGCGAATTGCTCATGAAGCGAATGCTGAGGTGGTCCGGCGCGAACTGGTCATCACCAAAATCATTGCTCCACATAAGGACCATGTCGGTGGTATCGCGGCCATTGTGCTCCTGGCCGAAATAGCCATGATCACCGTTGCCCGTGAAGGTGATGCCATTGCGCTGCCAGGGCCGGAAACCGAACACTTGGCCATTGATGAGCGCGGCAGCGGCAGTATCTGCCAAGTGAAGCCGACTGAAGGGGCGCGTATTGTTGAAGAATGCCGGGTTGCCGCTCAAGGCCAAGTAACCGCTCAGATCCAACGAATCAAAGCCATTGATGGTCAGCAACGGAAGCGTTTGGTACAACTGCATCCGCCGACGCGCATCGGTGAACCACTGGATAGGCTGGTTCGCCCTGGTCTCGATCCGAAGCGGCACAATGCTACCGGCATCCGCACCGAACCATTCCGTAGTCGAGACAGTGTTGCCATTCGTATCCCATGCCACTTGTGCGCTCGCATGGAGCCCCATGGCCAAGGCTGCCAAGCAGCCCAAGTACTTCTTCGTCTTCATGGTCTTCGTTGTTGTTGTTCAACCGAAGACCGGATCGCTGCTACCGCATCACTACGAAACGAACGTGTCTCCTCGAAGCCCCTTCCAAGCGTAAGACGTACTCCCCGGGTGCCCAATGGTGCACCGGCACCTCCAGCAAATCCATCGTGCTTATCCCTGCATCCATCAGCCTGCCCACAGCATCGAAAGCTTGCCATCGTGTACCTGCACCAGCGCGCAACTGCACGAGATCCGCTGCCGGATTGGGCCACACGATGGGCCCTTGTTCAACTGGCTCAGCAATGCTCGTGATGAACTCGCAAGGCTGCCCGCTCAGCCTCACGCAAACCCCGTCTACGAAGTAGTATGCATCGACATAATCGTCCGATGCCAGATTCATCGTGTCCGTGAGCGCATTGCTGAAGAAGTTGCCGATTGCCAAGTACTGGTAGGCGCTATCCGCCACGAAGCTGCCGCTCACCAGGGTCCAGTTGGCCGTATCGCTGATAATGGCCGTGCTGTGCAGGTGCGCGTAGTTCCGCAGTGCGAAAGGCGGCCAGTTCAGGCTGGTCCAGATGTTCGGCTGCATGGTGAAGAGCATGCCCATGTTGTTACAAGCCTGTGTAGGTGACCAGTAGCTGCCGTCGAACGCCACATTCGTGAAGAAGCTCAGGTCATAGCTTTCTCCAACCACCAATGGATTCAAGAGTTGACAACCTGCGTACTCTCGAAAACTTATACCGCCAGACAAAGCACCAAAGGCTAACATCCCCACATACGCCTCGCCATGCAAGGCATGCTGGAAACCAAAGCCGTTCAACGGCACCTGGATCAAGGTATCTACGCCGCCGAGCGAACCTGCACAGGCATTGAAGTACTCGGGAGATTCGTTCCACTTCTCCCAATGGAGCGGCTTGGAGAAGCCTTGAAAGCCGATGGCCACGGGGCAGGCGGTGTTGTCTTCGAAGCTGGGGTTCGGTACGAGGTTTTGGGCCAAAGTCGAGAAGGGAGCAACGAACAGTGAGTAGCAGCACATGAGCCATTTGGCTCCGCGCCGCCACCCACTATTCGTTGTTCGAAGGATCATCGTTCGTTCTTATTCGTGATGCATTGTTCGTGCATCGATCCGATCTCTTCCGCTCCATTAAAGCCCTTGTCCGTCGCGGGATGCGGCAGGGCTCCGCTAAAAGACCGTGTATACACAGCCCGGCGCTGCCTGGGTGGCTCAGCAGTGGCACCTTATCTTTGTGCTACTCTGTTTCGTTTACCTATGCAACTGGGTTAGGTGGGACATGAGTAACCGGCCCCTGGTGTTAGTAGCATCGGGGGCTTCTTTGTTGCGCCTGTGCGCCGCGTCATTGTAGAGAGAGAGAGAGAGCCCGCTTCCTGCGTCGCGGTGACAGAGAGCACGCTCCTTCTTGCATGCAATGACAAAAACCTCCCCTCCACTTGGCCGTGGGGACCACCTGTAGTTACGCCACTGTTGCGGATCGCTTTGGGCTTCGGGTGGTGCATTTGCTGGCTTATTGCGTGCTGAAGATAAGTGCATGATCCTCCAATAGGTACTTCGTGGGGATATTTTCCGTGCTCACTTGTTGGTATTCATTAGTTGCATTAGCCCTATGTGCATACTGTGTCTTCCCTGTAAACTTCACCGTCCATTGGCTAACCGTGGCAGCGGGGTTGTTGAAGTCATAGGTCTACCCTAACAGAGGCATACCCACATGCACGAAGCCCGGCCACCGCGTTGGCGGGGCCGGGCTTCGGACTTGTGGTTGAAGAATGCCTTATTCGGCGCTCTCTTCTTCTTCGTTGTTCTTCTTGCCTTTGGTAGCGCGTTCCTTGGTTTCCATGGCGCTCTTCAGGTCTCCCAGAACGCCCAGGTCGCCTAGGGTGCTCTTCTCCACCTTGTCGTTCACGCTCTTCACCGAGGCACCCGCAGCGCTGGGGGCTTCCTTGCGTGCTCCGCGCTTGGCAGGGGCAGCAGCGGCTTCCATGGGCTCGTCGCCTTCCTCGAAGGTGCGGGTATGGCTCAACACGATGCGACGTGCTTCAGCGTTGAACTCCAGTACCATGAAGGACAGCTTGTCCTCCAGTTCGGCCTTGGAACCGTCCTCCTTCTTCAGGTGCTTCAGGGCCACGGTGCCTTCCACGCCGTAGGGCAGGCTTACCACGAAGTTCTGACCGGCACGTGCGGTAAGGGTTCCTTCGTGAACGCTGCCCGGGGTGAAGACACTGCCGAACACCTCCCAAGGGTTCTCTTCCACTTGCTTGTGGCCGAGGCTCAGGCGGCGGTTCTCCTTGTCCACTTCCAGCACCATCACTTCCACCTCGTCACCCACGCTGCAGAACTCGCTCGGGTGCTTGATGCGCTTGGTCCAGCTGAGGTCGCTGATGTGGATGAGACCATCCACGCCTTCCTCCAGCTCGGCGAAGATGCCGAAGTGCGTGAAGTTGCGCACCTTGGCGGTGTGCTTGCTCTTCAGCGGATACTTGAACTCGATATCGGCCCATGGGTCGGCGGCGAGCTGCTTCATGCCCAAGCTCATCTTGCGCTCTTCGCGGTCGATGTTCAGGATCACACACTCGATCTCCTGGCCTTCCTTCAGGAATTCCTTGGGGCTGCGCAGGTGCTGGCTCCAGCTCATTTCGCTTACGTGCAGCAGGCCTTCCACGCCAGCAGCAACCTCCACGAACGCACCGTAGTCGGTGATCACCATCACTTTGCCGGTCACCTTGTCGCCAGCGTTGAGCTCGGCGCTGAGGGCATCCCATGGGTGGGCGCTCAGCTGCTTCAGACCAAGGGCGATACGCTTCTTCTCGTCGTCGAAGTCCAGGATCACCACGTTGATCTTCTCGTCCAGCTTCACCACTTCCTCGGGGTGGCTTACACGGCCGTAGCTGAGGTCGGTGATGTGGATGAGTCCGTCCACACCGCCCAGGTCCACGAACACGCCGTAGCTGGTGATGTTCTTGACGGTACCTTCCAGCACCTGGCCTTTCTCCAGGCCACCGATGATCTGCTTCTTCTGGAGTTCCAGTTCGGCCTCGATGAGGGCCTTGTGGCTAACCACCACGTTCTTGAACTCCTGGTTGATCTTAACAACCTTGAACTCCATGTTCTTGCCCACGTACTGATCGTAGTCGCGGATGGGCTTCACATCGATCTGGCTGCCGGGGAGGAAGGCCTCGATACCGAACACGTCCACGATGAGACCGCCCTTGGTGCGGCACTTCACGTAGCCCGTGATGATCTCGTTGGTCTCCATGGCATGGTTCACCTTGCCCCATGCGTTGTGTACACGAGCGGTCTTGTGGCTGATCACCATTTGACCGGTCTTGTCCTCCTGCTTCTCGATGTAGACCTCGACCTTGTCGCCGATGGCCAGATCCTCCTTGTAGCGGAATTCACTGATGGGGACCACACCTTCGGACTTGTACCCGATGTTGATCACCACTTCCTTCTTGTTCATGCCCACCACGGTACCCAGGAGCACCTGCTTCTCGGAGATGCTGCTGAGGGTGTCCTCGTAGGCCTGCTCCATCTTCTTGCGCGCCTCGGCGCGTGCTACGCTGGCATCGTCGATCGCATCCCAGTCGAAATCGCTTGGTGGTTCTGCGAACGTAACGGTGGTGCGGCTACCCACTTTAGTGGAAACCGGTTGGGAACGACGCGCCCAGTTCTTGGGAGCGCTTTCCTCGGTGGCGGCCGCTTCTACAGGGGCCTGTTGTTCAGGAGCCGAAGGGGTTTCCTGGGTTTCGGCAACCGCTGCGGTTTCCGGGGTTTCGGCGGCCATATCGGCGCCAGTTTGTTCTTCTGCTGCCATAGGGGCGAGCTGTGTTACTTGTATCCCGGACCAAGGACGCTGTCCGGAAGGGTTTGTTGATGTACCCGCTGCGTCACGGCAGGTTACCCGAATGGGGCCGCAAATGTAAGGAAAATGCTGAAGATCAATACCTTGATGTGGAGATGGGAAGAATGTGGACCCCGATACACATCGGGGGTGGCTGCCGCGCGCTATTGTTCAAGCGCTCGAACCGTGCTGCTACCTTTGGCGTTCGGGCTGTGGGTTCTGGTGCATGCTCGCTGGAAAGTCGACCCACTGGGTCGACGGTACGGTTGCACCATCCGCCATTTTCGTACAGCCCATAATGTTATGCGCAGCTTCACCATCCCCACCCACTACCGCAGTGATCTCATCGGGCGCTTGAAAGCCTTCCGCAAGGTGCAGGACCCCAAGAAGAAGGATCTCTCTCCTACCCTATTGGACTTGGGGGCCGTGCGTTTCATCTTCGCGCGGCACTTCGGATTCTGCTACGGGGTTGAGAACGCGATCGAGATCAGCTACAAGGCCTTGGAGGAGAACCCCGGCAAACGGATCTTCCTGCTGAGCCAGATGATCCACAACCCCGAGGTGAACGCCGATCTGGAAAGCCACGGACTGCG
>JBBEDG010000101.1:0-6276 GCA_040881405.1 Flavobacteriales bacterium
CTCCGGACCGAAATCGCGGATCCAGATGCTGTTGGAGGGCGCCACTTGCAGCACCACATTGTCCAGGTCCGGCAGCGCGGGGCCACCCTCGTTGTTGCTAAGCAGGTAGTTGGAAACGTTGGCGGGCGAACCCGATCCGGTGCTGGTGCAGAACACGATGACCTCGCACTCCGTCTTGGCGTTGGCCACGATCTGTTTCAGGATGGGCGGGTAGCTGCGCCAGGTGATGGCAAGGCTTTGCACCTCTTCCCACTCGGCCATGGTGCGCACCGGGAAATCCGGCGGGGTAGTGATGCCGCGTGAGGCTCCAGCCCGCGAATCGCGATAGGCCGGTATAAGCTCCAGCTCATGCGGCGCAAGGCCTTGCGGAAGGTCCACCTCCTGTTGTGCGGTGGCAGGCAGAACGAACAGGGTACAAAGCGCGAGGGGGAGGATACGGGTGTACATGGTGTTGCAAGTGGCTGCAAGGTAGGATGCCCGCGCGGTACGGCGGAATACAACGCGACCACCAAGCCGGAATTCCTGCCGCCATGGCACGACACGTACGCACCGCGCAACGATCATTTCACTGGCGTCCGTCGTTACTTCGCTACCATGGATTGGTTCGACAACCTGAAGGAGCGGCTTTTCGGTGAGGCGGTGCAGCGCACAGGCCGCCTGCATCATGCTCCCTTGGTACGCACACCGGCCTTCGAGGCGCGGCATGCGCAGTGGCTGGCCTTCGGCGAAGGCCGCAAACAATTGGGCGAACTGCACGACCTGCTGGACCAGGAAAAACGCACTGGTGACACACCGAGGCTGCACCTGTTCAGCGATGCGAAAGCCACCGGCATGCAATTGCGACGCCCGGCCCACTGGCCCGCGGACAGCTTGCACCACCTGTTGGACGCCTTCCGCCAGCAGGTGCTGGGCCTGGGCTACCGCGTACACATGAGCGACCTGCGCATAAGCGTACAAGGCGAGCACCGCGAACGCCATTACCTGAAACCGGAGACCGATACCACCGGCACGGGCGAACTGGTGGACCAACGTTACGGCAACATCCTGCTGGAGGCATGGGGCCCGGACGATGGCGCAGAGTACCTGAAAGTGCTGGCCACGGTGTACAGCGACCGGCTCTACTCCCCGGCACTTTCGGGCATGGAACTCCTCTCCTCCCTCACCACCGGCCGCGGCCTGCCCTTGAGCTGACGCCGCAGGCTGAGCACCTCGCGCACGTAGTGGAACACTTGCCTGCCATTGCAGAAGCCGTTCTTCATTTCCGGCAAGAGATAGTACCGTGGCTTGGCCAGCAGTAGTATGGCCCGTTCCACATTGTGCTCCCAGCGGTCGGGGTCCAGGCCCAGGCGGTCCGCTAGGCGCTGCGCATCCACAATGTGGCCAGGGCCGGCGTTGTAGGAGGCCAGTACGAAACGCAGGCGCTGCTCGCGGTCCGGTATGGCACGCACCCAGAAGGTGTCCAGCTTGTTGAGGTAGCGGGTGGCCGCCGCGATGTGCTCCTCCATGGGGTCGCCGGGGCGCAGGCCCAGCTTTTCGCCGGTGCGCGGCATGATCTGCATGATGCCTTGGGCACCCTGGCCCGAGGTTACCGTGCTATCGAAGCGCGACTCCTTGTAGGCCATGGCGGCCAGCAGTTCCCAGTCCCACGGTATGTTGGCCGCGTGCTCGCGGAAGCCCTCATCGAAGGGCGAAATGCTGTCGCCGCTCATGGGTATGGTCTTGCGTGTGCGCAGGGGGCCGGGCTTGGGCAGGGCAACGCTGTAGGCCTTAACCAGCATGCTGCGGGCTTCCACCTCCTTGGGGGCCGTAAGCCAGGCATCCAGGCGCTTTTTCAGCTGCGGTGCGTTGCGGCGTAGCACAAAACACAGCGGCACTTCGGGACCCAAGGGAGCGCTGAACTCCAGCACGGGAAAACGGCCTGCCTCGTACCGGGCGCGCGCATCGGTGACCACCGTGGCACCGTGCCTGCCCAGGAGCACTTCCATCAGCAGGTCCTCCGGGGTTATGCTGGCATCCACGTGGACGGGCATGGGCGAGCCCGCCGGCCTCTTCCATGCATACTCCGGTATGGCGAACGGCGACCACAGGCTCACCTCGGCCGTATCCACCCGCTGCTGCAACACGGCCTTTCCTTTCTGCTGCTCCACCTGGGGGTCGGCACGCAGGGTGGCCAGCACGGGGTACACACTGCGGTAGGGCTTGGACCAGGCCACCCAGCGCCTGCGGTCCTTGCGGGGTGTGGCCTGCGCTGCAATGATGTCCCCTTGCCCACGTTGCAGGGCCAGGAGCATGCTGTCCGGATGGACCATGGGGATGGCCCGCAAAGGCACCTTCAGGCTTTTCGCAAAACGCACGAGCAGGTCGTACTCCAGGCCAGCCACCGCCTTGGGCCGGGTCTCGTAGCTCAGGGGGTCCTCCAACACCAGCACGCGCAGGGTATCCACCAGCACGGAGTCCAGGTCGCGCTCCACCAAGGGTCGTTCCCACGGCTGGCGGGTTTCCTTTACAGCGATTATGCCGGTGCGCGCAGCGGCTATGGCGAGCACCAGCAGCAGGGACCCGAAGGCCCCGAAGATGAAGTAATGGGCGTACCTCATGGCCGGTCCAGCAAGGCTGTACGCAGTTCGGGGAGAAAGCGTTCGAATTCGCTGCGGTACTCTGCCTCGAATTGCAGCAGGACCTCTTCAGCGCCGCGCATCACGTGGCCCTCGGGCACACGCTGCGCCAAGCCGTTCAAGGCCCGGGCCAAGCCCTGCACATGGGCGTAGGAGGCCAGCCAATCGCCCTGCACCATGTAGGGCAGCATGCCTTGGGTACGCTTGGGCAAGAGGGCATGGTGCGCGCCCAGCAGGTGGTACATGCCTTGTGCGTAGGTGGGCAGGGGTTCGGGGTGCCAGCGGGCCCAGTCGCTGGCCAGCAGATGGTCGTAGAAGAGGTCCATCACCACGCCGGAATAGCGCCCGGCATGCGGGCGAAGCCGTTCGCGCCCCAGGCGCTGCAAGGGATGGTTGTCGGTGAGGTCATCGATAGCGCGGTGCAGCCGGATGCCCTGCTCCACCTCGGCGGGGAAACGCGACAGGTCGCGGCCCTTCACGGCATCGGCCATGAAGTTGCCCACGATGACCAGCGGCTTGGTGCCCGACAGGTAGAGGTGGCCGAGGAAATTCATTGCGGAAGCGGCCGACCAAGGTACGCGCGCCGGACCCGTCCGTACCGCCTGGCACACCGCTCGTGTGATCGGGATACGGCACCGTGGGCCATCCGGTATCTTGGCCGGTGAACAACGGAGCGGATGACCACCCCAGTGCGCAGCACCCCCAGCAGACGTGCCACCCGTGTGCTCTACTGGAGCACCCAGGTTGTGAGCTGGCTGCTCTTCGTTGGCCTCTTCGTCCTCTGGAACTACATCAACGGAACCCTTTCCGCGGACGGGCTCAAGGTGATGGGCCTTGTCTTCGCCACGGGGGTCGGGGTAAGCCACCTGTTCCGCTTCTTCATCCTGCGTTTCCACTGGTTGCAACACGACATCGGCTACGTGCTGCCACGGCTTAGCCTTGGGGCTTTGTTGCTGGGGCTGGTGGCTTTCCTGCTGGAAGGCGTTATCCACGACCTGCTCTTTTCCGGCTTCGCGCCCTTGTTGCAGCGCTCGGGCGTGGAGCTGTTCGGCCGGGTGCTGAACTGGACAGTGCTCCTGCTCCTTTGGGGCATGGCCTACTTCGGCTACGCCCTCTTCGTGCGCAGCCGGCGCGAGGAGATCCGGAACCTGCGCCTGGAGACCGCCAACCGCGAGAACCAACTGGGCAACCTGCGTGCGCAGATGAATCCGCATTTCATGTTCAATGCGCTCAATGGCATCCGTGCGCTCATCGACGAGGACCCCGAACAGGCGAAGCGGGCCATAACCCAGCTGAGCGCCATCCTGCGCAACGCCATGGCCACGGTGAAACGCAAGGTGGTGCCCTTGGGCGAGGAACTGGATGTGGTGAAGGCCTACCTGGCACTGGAGGCCATGCGCTACGAGCAACGCTTGCGCGTAAGCTTCGCCGTGGAGGACGGATTGGAACGGCAACCGGTGCCCCCCATGCTGCTGCAAACGCTGGTGGAGAATGCGGTGCGCCACGGCGTTGCCAACATTCCCGAAGGAGGCGAAGTGCTCATTGGTGCGCGGTTGGAAGGCACGAGCATGGTGCTCTTCGTACGCAACTCCGGGCATTATGTACCGGGCCGGGTGAATGGCAGCGGGATAGGCCTGCGCAACACTCGCAAACGGCTGGAGATGATCTACGGGGCCAAGGCCCACTTGGACATTGTGAACAGGGACAACATGGTGGTCACGGAGGTGATCATGCCCCTGGATGCGTGGCCTGCGGCCGAACCCACCTGAACACTGAACCCAAAACACCACCCACCTACCATGAAAGTCCTGATCGTGGACGATGAGCGCCTGGCGCGCAAGGAACTGGCCACCCTGCTGGGTCGGTATGATAGCATCCAGATCGTGGGCGAAGCGGCCAATGCGGACGAGGCCGAAGCGCTCATCGCCGAAAAACGGCCCGACCTCGTGTTCCTGGACATCAACATGCCCGGGCGCAGCGGTTTCGATCTGTTGGAGAACCTGGAGCATGCGCCGCAAGTGGTGTTCGTTACGGCCTACGACGAACATGCGCTGAAGGCCTTCGAGGTGAACGCCATGGACTACCTGCTGAAGCCCATAGACCCCGAACGCCTGGATGCTGCGGTGAACAAGCTGCAGGCCGCCAACGCGGAGGACGGTGCCATGCGCCGCGATATGCTGCGCGAGGAGGACCAGGTGTTCCTGAAGGACGGCGAAAAATGCTGGTTCGTAACCCTGAAGGATGTGCGCTACTTCGAGAGCGAGGGCAACTATGTGCGGGTGCGTTTCAACGACCACAAACCCTTGGTGCTGCGCTCGCTGAACAAGCTGGAGGAAAAGTTGGATCCTGCCGTGTTCTTCCGCATAAACCGCAAGCACATCGTGAACCTGCGCTGGGTGGAGAGCATAGAACCCTGGTTCAGCGGTGGACTGATGATGAAATTGAGGTCCGGGGAAAGCCTGGAGGTATCGCGCCGCCAAAGCACCCGCTTCAAGGAGTCGCTGAGCCTGTGATAGGGGCCGGTAGTGATCGGGAATTTCCCGCTGCGACCGCTCTGATACCTTTGCGCCCCTGCGCCCGGCCGCCGATGCCACACGAAGCATAGCCCCATGTCCAAGAACACCACCCTGCTCCTCGTAATTTGGAATGTACTGCTGTCGGCCCTTGTGGCCTGGGGCCTTGTGCGCAAGGCGCCGGAGACGGGCAGTGCCGCAACCACCGCGAATACGGATGACGAGTTGGTGACCCCTTATGTACGGGACACCACCACCATTCCCGAGGGGCGCATAGCCTACTTCTACATGGACAGTGTTCAGCAGGGTTTCGAACTGGTGAAGGAACAGGGCGACCGGTTCCGGGCCGAAGGGCTGAAGCTGGAGAGCAACCTGCAGAACGAGATGAACAAGGCCCAGAAGCGGTACCAGCAACTGATGGCCAAGGACCAGACCTACAGCACGAAGTCCGAATTGCAGGCCGACGAGCAGGAGCTGCAGGCGCTGATGGGCAAGATCCAGGAAATGCAGTCGAACAGCGAACAGCGGCTGGCGAACCTGGAGGTGGAAATGCTCTCGAAGATATCCGACGAGATCATGGAATTCCTGAAACAATACAACGAAACCGCTGGTTTCGACTACATCTTCAGCGTACAGAACGGAGGACAGATCTGGGTGGGCAACCCGGGCCTCGACATCTCCGATGCCGTGATCAGTGGCCTGAACCAACGCAACCGCGACAGCAAGGACAGCCCCAAGCCCTGAGCATGGATCCACTGGCGAACAAGAAGCATGAGAACATCGCGGGCTACGTGATCAGCATGTGGCACTTGGAGGACCTCCTGCGTGCCCACAAGTTCGATCCGGTGGCCATTGAAGCACAGCTGGTGGCACCCATGGATGCCGATGCCGAAGGGCAGGCCGCCATGCTGGCCTGGTACACCGGCCTGGCCAAGCGCATGCAGCAGCAAGGCATCACCCAGCGGGGGCACTTGAGCGAGGTGGAGGAAGTGACCATGGAATTGGAGTTCCTGCACCGCAGCCTCGTGGACCTGTTGAACGACGAGGATTACGACGCCCTTTTCGCGAAGGCGGAGCCGGGGATAACCTCGCTGCAGGAGGCAGCCGGGGAAGATGCCGATGGCCCCATCACCACCTGTTTCACGGCG
>JBBEDG010000102.1:0-4169 GCA_040881405.1 Flavobacteriales bacterium
CATCCGCTGGCCCTCGTGAACCTCAACGCCGATGCACTGAAGGCGGAACGTGTCGCCTTGGAGCGTGAACTTGCGGATCATTTGGAAAGCGTGAACAGCGGGCTCGCGAACCATGAGCGCGTTTCGACCCTTGTGGTAGCGGGGGAGACGTGGAGCGAGGACAACCAGCTATTGACCCCCACGCTGAAAGTGCGCCGCGAACGCATCGATGCACGTTACGCCGATAATTACCTGCTGTGGCACGAGAACGCCGCTGCTGTCATTTGGGAAAAGCCATGAGCAACGAACGTTTCAACAACATCGCCGAAGCCGAGCGGCTCTTCACCCTGCAACACACCGACGCCAACCTGCAACTGGCCAAGGAGAGCACGGTGAAACAACGCCTCGCGCGCATCCGCAAGATCGAGCGCTACCTACGCGACGAGAAGCACCTGAAGGAGTGGACCGATGCGCTGTGGCAGGATCTGCACAAGAACCGCGACGAGGCCATCGCCACTGAGCTGCTGCCCGTGCTCTCGTGCATGAAGCATATCTACGACGAGCTTCATGGCTGGGTGAAGGACACACCGACCGGAGTACCTCTCGCGCTCGCCGGCCTCAAGTCCTTCATCCGTCACGAACCCAAGGGCCACGTGTTGGTTATAGCGCCGTGGAACTATCCCTTGCAGTTGACGATCAATCCGCTGATCCATGCGATCGCCGCAGGCAACGTGATACTTGTGAAGCCTTCGGAGATGACCCAGGCTACCTCCGCTTTCATCAAGAAGATGATCGGCGAGCTTTTCGATGAGCGCGAGATCGCTGTGGTGGAAGGCGATGTGCCCACCACCACCGCACTGCTCAGCAAGCCTTGGAACCACATCTTTTTCACCGGAAGTCCCGCTGTAGGCAAGGTGGTGATGAAGGCCGCAAGCGAGCACCTCACATCGGTAACGCTGGAACTGGGTGGCAAGTCGCCCGTGATCGTGGACGATGGCTACGATGTGGAGAAGGCCGCCGAGAAGATCTCTTGGGGCAAGTGCGTGAACGCCGGCCAGACCTGCATCGCACCGGATTACCTACTGATCCACCAAAGCAAGCTGCAGCCATTTCTTGAGGCCTTCGCCATGCGTGTGGACCGCATGTACGACACCGAGGGCAAGGGTGTGCGTGCCTCGCAGGAATATGGCCGCATCATCAACACACGCAACTTCCAGCGGGTGAAAGGACTCATAGATGATGCCGTCGCAAAAGGGGCGCGCGTTGCCATCGGTGGCGAACTGGAGGAGGCTGAGAAATTCATCGCACCACACGTGCTGATCGATGTGACACCCGAGATGTCCATCATGCGCGAGGAGATCTTCGGGCCGGTGCTTCCGGTGATCACCTTCACCGACATCAAGGAAGTGCCGGTGATGATCTCTCGGCTGGAGCGCCCGTTGGCGCTTTACATCCTGAGCAGCAGCCGCCGAAATACCGAATACCTGCTGCACAACACCACGGCCGGCGGCACGGTCATCAACGACCTGATGCTCACCAGTGTGAATCCCATGTTGCCTTTCGGTGGTGTGAACAACAGCGGCATAGGGAAGAGCAACGGCCGCTACGGCTTCATCGAATTCTCCAACGAACGTGGCGTGTTGAAACGCAGCTGGGGCACACTCAGCATGCTCTTCCCGCCTTACAATTCCACCATAGTGAAGTGGGCGGCACGCATCTCCAGACTATGAAGAAGGTCCTCATCACCGGCGGTTCCAGTGGCATCGGTTTCGAGATGTCGCGCCACTTCGCACGCGGCGGTTTCCACCTGCTTTGGGTGGCGCTGGACCAAATGGAACTCGACAAAGCGAAGGCCCGCTTGCAGACCGAGTTCAACCATACGCCCGTCGATACGCTGGCATTGGACCTTTCGCACCCGGATGCTGCAGCCGAAGTGCTGAAGTGGACCATGGCGAACAACTGGGAACTGGATGTGCTGGTGAACAACGCCGGTTTTGGTACTTATGGCCCTACGCATGAAGTGCCCATGGAGCGCGAGCTTTCGATGGTGAGTGTGAACGTACTGGCGACATACTGCCTCACACGCCTATACCTGAACGACATGCTTCGGCGCAATGCGGGTATCATCATCAACATCAGCTCCAACAGCGCTTTCCAACCCGTGGCGCGCATGAACACTTACGCCGCCACTAAGGCCTTCGTGTACCAGTTCAGCCGTGGATTGCAGGAAGAGTTGAAGTTGCAAGGCAGCAAGGTGAGGTGCCTCACTGTATGCCCTTCCGCGATCAGCGACACCGCGTTCAAGAGCGTGAACGGATTGGACGGCGTACGCACCTTCAACGGCCTTGCCACCACCACAGCGGAAGAGGTTGCGAAGGACGTGTGGAACGCATTCACCTCTGGGAAGGACTTCATTGTCACCGGTGCGCGCATGCGCTTCCTCTTCGGCATGCGCCGAGTGATCCCTTACGGGGTACAGCAGTGGCTGGTACGCCGCGAAACCGCTTCGGCGTAGACCGAACATCGAACAACGATCTATCGAACAACGACCAACGAAATGGACGCCTACTACTTCACCGAAGAACATGAACTGTTCCGCGAAAGCCTGCGCTCCTTCCTCCAGAAGGAAGTGGTACCGCACATCGAGACCTGGGAGGAACAGGGCCGCATCCCGCGCGACATCTGGGAGAAGATGGGCGACATGGGTTTCCTCGGCTTGGGTTATCCGAAGGAATACGGCGGCATGGAACTAGACTTCTTCTACGATGTCGTTTTCTGCGAAGAGACCTCGCGTGTCTTCTCAGGGGGCTTCACCATCACGCAGCTTGTGGTGCAGTACATGAGCAGCCCGTACATCCTGAAGTATGGTAGCGAAGCGCTGAAGAAGAAGTACCTGCCCGGCATCATCAATGGCACCAAGGTCGGTTGCATCGGCATCAGCGAACCCGGTGCGGGCAGTGATGTGGCGAACATCCAGACCACCGCCGTGCGCCAAGGCGATCACTACGTCGTGAACGGCAGCAAGACCTTCATCACCAACGGCGTGTATGGCGACTTCATCGTTGCAGTGGTGAAGACCGACCCCAAGGCAGGTGCAGGTGGGGTCAGCTTGCTGGTGATCGACAAGGACCTGCCGGGCATCACCACCACCAAGCTGAAGAAGCTGGGCTGGCACGCCAGCGACACCGCCGAGCTGGGCTTTGACAACGTGAAAGTGCCGGTGGGCAACCTGATCGGGGAAGAGGGCCAAGGCTTCTACTACCTCATGGGCGGATTGCAGCTGGAACGCCTCGCCGGTGCCATCAGTGCCTACGCGGCTTGCGAAAGCGCTTTGAGCTACACCTTGGAATACATGGCAGCTCGCGAAGCCTTTGGCCGCCCGATCAATAAGTTCCAGGTACTACGTCACCGTGTGGCGCAGATGGCCTCTGAGATCGAGAGCACCAAGCAGTTCGTGCGTCATTGCAGCCGTATGAACGCCGATGGCCACTACGCTGTGAAGGAATGCTCCATGGCCAAGTTGCTCGCCACCGAGCTCAGCGACAAGGTGATGACCACCTGCCTGCAACACTTCGGCGGCTATGGTTTCATGGAGGAGTACAAGATCGCGCGCATGTTCCGCGATAGCCGAGTGGGCACTATTGGTGGCGGCACCAGCGAGATCATGCGCGACATCATCGCCAAGATGGTGATCGACGAAGTGAGCTATGCCAGCGCCAGCGACAAGGCACCCAAGGCAGCGGCACCTAACGCCGTACCTGTGGCGGAAGCAGCGCCTCCGGCCGCAACCAGCAACGGCAATGGTGTCGACTTCAACCGCCTGCTGGAAGGTGTGCGCGAACGCTCAGGAAGCAAGAAGCCCCTCGGCAAGACCCTCAAGTTCGACTTCGGCGAGCACAAGCTCTTCCTCGACGGCACCGGCGACAGCAACATCGCAAGCGCCGAGGACAAGGATGCCGACTGCACCGTGAAGGTGAGCCTGGAGGACTTCCTCGCTCTCACCAAAGGCAAACTGAACCCCATGACCGCCATGATGACCGGCAAGCTGAAGATCAGCGGCGACATGGGCGTGGCCATGAAATTGCAAACGGTGTTCGGGTAGGATGCTGTGATCTATGCCTTCCACCACATTCATTTCTTGCACCTGTACCGTCGACCCCTTGGGTCGACTCTGCCAACCATTTCCTGCA
>JBBEDG010000102.1:4179-6213 GCA_040881405.1 Flavobacteriales bacterium
CCCCGCTACGGGTGCGATCCATTGACCATTCCGCAAACCGAAACCCAATTACCCCAACACAATGACCATCGCTGAAATTCTCCCCCTCGTACACCAGAAGGCCGCCAACGCCGCAGCCCTTGGCAACACCCTCCGCTTCGATCTCGGTGACGACTCCATCCATGTGGACGGCACTGGCGACAGCAACGTGGTGACCACCGACAAGAAGGACGCCGACTGCACCGTTACCTCATCGCACGAGGTGTTCCACCAACTGCTCACCGGCGACCTGAACCCCATGGCAGCCGTAATGAGCGGCCAGGTGAAGATCGCTGGCGACATGAGCGTGGCCATGAAACTGCCGGCCATTTTCAATAGTTAGGACGTTCCACGCAACGCAGAGGGCGCAGAGTTCGTGAAGGCCGGTTCCGTAGGGGGACGACCTTCGCGTCCCTGCCTCTGGGTTGAACCTCCATAGCTTCGCATCCATGTCCCTCATTCTCGCCATCGAGACCGCCACCAAGCTCTGCTCAGTTGCACTGGGCCGTGGGGACCAGCTTCTTGCCATCCGCGAGATCGATAACGAGAAACTCGCTCACGCCGAGAAGGTCAATGTCTTCATCGCTGAGGTGATGGAAGAGGCGGGGCTTTCGCTGAAGGACCTTGATGCCGTGGCCGTGGGCATCGGGCCGGGGAGTTACACGGGCCTGCGCATTGGCCTCAGTGCCGCCAAGGGCCTGTGCTACGCGCTGGATAAGCCTATCATCGGGCAATCCACCCTTGCCACTTTGGTCAAGTCCGCCCGTGTGGCCCATGGTCCACTGGAAGGCACACTCTGGCCTATGATCGATGCCCGTCGCATGGAGGTCTTCGCGCAGCCTTTCGATGTCGATGGCAATTCGCTCGCCGATTCCGCGCCGCTTATCTTGGATGAGACATGGGCCGCGCTACCGGAGCCGCGCGTGGTCTTCGGCGATGGCGCCGACAAAGCCGCCGTTCTATGGGCTGATCGGCCCAGCATTCTAAACCTGATCGGTATCCGCCCTTCGGCAGCAGCCATGCTACCCGAGGCCAACGCTCGCTACAGAGCCCAGCGCTTCGATGACCTGGCCTACCTGGTGCCGGAGTATGGAAAAGCAGCGAATGTGGGTAAGCCGAAGTCCGTCTGATCCCTGCCCGGGGGTTACCTACTGACCTCCGAACACCACCACTTTGAACGTCATCACCTGGTCCGGTGGGGTGAACGTATCGCCGTTGAGATCAATGAATACCTGCACCGATCCTGCGCGGTAGGTAAAGCGCCAATTGACCCCGCCCGGGGCACCTTGGCTGGCCTGAAGAGGCAACTCCGCGTAGCTGTTGTTGGCGCGCTGCACATACACTCGCACGGTGCCGTTCTGTGCTATATCATCGGTAAGGATGGATACGTTCTTGTTGACCATATAACCGGAGAGGTCATCGCCAGGAGTACCGTGCGTTACCCACTCTTCGGCCTTCACCTTGAAGTGGAAGTCCTGTCCGGCCAAGTCCTCTTGTCCGATGGGCGGCCTTGGTGAGGCGTTCTCCTTTTCGGTGCAGCTGCCCAGCAGCAGGAGCGAGGCGGTGAACAAGATGGCTGTGATGCGCATGGCGGTGGAAATGGAACACAAGGATAAGCACAGATTGTGCCGAGCGCCAAATGTGTTGGGATGGACGGAAACCGGGCCGGAACCTGGCTGCTGTTGTTTCCGCGTTACAAGCCCGCCAGGATCGCCAGCAGTGCGACCATTGGGATGTCGCCCTTCACCTGCAGGATCGCATCCGTCTTTTGTGCGAAGGGCCCTTCGGCGAGGAAGACCATGTTGCCTTCAATGACGAAAGCGCCTTCGCCCTTGTTGCAGAACGCTCCTTCGCCCCGGTAGACCTTGTTCCCTTCGATGATCAGCGCGCAGCTGCCTTTGGTGCAGAAGGTGCTTTGGCAGCGGAAGAGGTTGATCTTGCCCGAGCCTTCGATATCCCCCTCGGCCTTGAAGGCGCCCTGGCCCTTCGTTCCGAAGGCATCGGCACTGCGGAAGA
>JBBEDG010000103.1:0-6210 GCA_040881405.1 Flavobacteriales bacterium
TAATGGCTGAAGCCACCTTCCATGAGCACCCGCACCAGCCCGCTACCTTTGCCGCCCTCGCATGCAGCCCCACTGTATACCCTACGCAGCTACGCGCCGCTTCACACCCCTGGTGGTTGACTATCTGGCGCAGGCCGAAGCATTGCGGGAACTCTACAGCTTCACACCTGATCTTGTCGGTCTACGCCAAGCGGCCGAAGCGCGCAACTTCGATCCTGCTTCGCGCCTAACATTGTGTACCGCTCTTGCGGAACAGTACCAAGGCATGCCACTGCCCGATGCCGTGCGCGATAACCTCGCAACATTGCGAAGGCCCGATGCACTTACCATCACCACCGGCCATCAGCTCTGCCTCTTCGGTGGGCCACTGTACCTCACCTTCAAGATCCTGAACGTAGTGCGGTTGGCACGCTCCATGTCGGCCGAGCTTGGTAGGCCCGTTCTGCCCGTTTTCTGGATGGCCAGCGAAGACCACGACCGACCGGAGATCGACCACACCTGGATCAACGGGACCAAAGTGCAATGGCCGGGCAAGGCCGCGGGTGCAGTGGGCCATTTGCGGCTGCACGGGATCGATGCGGTGCTTCAACAAGCAGTGGATGCGCTTGGCCCTGGTCCACACGCTGCCGAGGTGCGCGACCTGCTCTATGCCTGCTACCGTTCGGACCGCACGCTGGCCGAGGCAACACGACAGTTCATCCACGCCCTTTTCGGCCGCTTCGGTGTGCTCATTGTTGATGGCGACGACCCTGCATTAAAGCAGCTTTTTACGCCATTGATGCAGGAGGAACTGCTGAACCAGGTGGCCCAGCGTAGCGTGCAGTATGCCAACGAGCGTATCGCCGAGCAGTACAAGGTGCAGGCATTCGCACGCGAGATCAATCTGTTCCACCTGCGGCCCGGGCACCGTTCGCGGATCGTGGAGGAGGATGGCCACTACCGTGTGCTCGATGGTGGCCCAAGTTGGAACAGCGAAGGGCTGCTTGCCGAAGTGCAGGCACACCCCGAACGGTTCTCGCCCAATGTGCTGATGCGCCCGGTGTATCAGGAGACCATCCTGCCGAACATCGCCTATGTGGGCGGCGGTGGCGAACTGGCCTATTGGCTCCAACTTCGGTGGCTGTTCCTTGGGCTACGCGTGGCCATGCCGGCAGTGCTGTTGCGCACTAGTGCGGGCTTCATTACACCCAAGGCCCTGAAGCAGTGGAAGTCCATGGGGCTTTCCACGGAAGAGTTGTTCGCACCGTTGGAGGAGTTGAAAGCACACGTGGCTTCACGCCATGCCAGCTTCATTACGTCGGTGGAGGAGGAGCGCATTGCACTTGCTTCCTTCTATGCATCACTTTCGGCAAAGGCTGCGGCTGCGGACAGTACGCTGAAGGCTTCTGTGGAAGCCCGTGCCAAGGCTGCCGACAAAGGTTTGGAACGCATCGGCAAAAGCTTGGTGCGTGCTGCGAAGCGCAGGGAGCACGAGACCCTTTCGCGCATGGATGCTGTTCATTCAGCGGTGTTCCCCGGTGGCGGACTTCAGGAACGGCGGGATAATATCCTGCCCTTGCTGGCCGCGCACGGCGAAGCGTTCCTGGATGAATTGTTGGAGAAGCTGGATCCTCTCGCGCAGGAGTTCACGCTGCTGGAGGGCTGATCGAACGGCCGCCCGAAACAGGCTGGACCACTTCAAGATCAGCGCACGAAACGCGCACTCTCCACACGCATGCCATTGTCCATGCGGAGCAGGTAGGCACCTGCAGGGAGTTGCCCCATTGGCAGCTGTAACAGGCCTTCCTGCTGCGTGGTGCCCGTGGTGATCAAGCGGCCTGTCATGTCAAGTAGCGTGTAGCGCGCACCGGGCTGGAAACCGTGGAAGGCGGTGAGTAGTTCCGCATCGGCATGCACGGCCAGCGGGCGATGACCGACTTCACCCATCCAAACACTGACAACATCGCTCACAGTGCTGGTGCCATCCAGGTCGGTCTGACGTAGGCGGTAGTAGCTCTGTCCGGATAAGGGAGCGTCGTCCACCGTGCGGTAGTGCAGGGCCGAGAAGCTGGTGCCCTCCCCGGCTCCTTCCACACGGAAGAGCGGGAGGAAGGAATTGCCATCGGCACTGCGTTCCACGGTGAAGAAATCGTTGTTGGTCTCCGTGGCAGTGGTCCAATCCAAGAGCACGCTGCGCTGCACCGCTGTTGCCGTGAATGACAGCAGGGTGATGGGCAGCGGATTGGTGTTGTTTATGGAGGCCAAGGTCCAGGGGCTGAAGGCGGTTTGCACGGCGGCCGTGGGGATGAAGCCCGCCAGGGTTGTTCCTGTTGCCACATTGTTTCCGCGATCCAGCCACATGCTGCCGTCCCAACGTGCCACGCGCAGGCTGGGCAGGTCGGTTACGCCACAGCTCATCGGTTCGCGCCAGCTAAGTGTAACAGTGGCATTCGGGGTGCCGATACTCCGGTCTATGGTCCAGTACTCGCAATCGCTGATGTGGTCCAGCGTAGGTTCCAGCACGTTGTTGAAGGTGGTGCGTGGGCTGGCAGCGAAGTATTCGGCAGTGAACGCAACTCCGGCCGCACCGGAAATGGCCGAAAGTGAGCAAGGCCGGAGAAAGCTGCCATTGCCCACAGGGAAGATGAACGGGGTGTTGCCGATCTTCTGCATTGGGCCGAGCACGAAGCTGGCATCGCTGGCGTTGGTGGCCACGGCACCGGCCCGCAGTGTGAGGAGTTCGGTCGCTGTGTTCAGTACCCTGCCACCGCTCAGCTCCAGGGTATTCCTTACATCCACAGGGCTCGCGAGCACCAGGTTGCCGCCGGTCTTGTCCACGATCAGGTCATGGAACACTTCCGGCCCGCTTGCTACACTGATGGTCTGGTCGCTGGCACCGATACAACGAACCGTGCTGTTCAGGTCCTGGAATTTGAGTTCGGTCTCCAAATTCAGCAGGTCGCCGCCGAGTTCCAAGGTGTTCACCACACCCGCAATTCCTTGCAGATCCAAAAGCCCTCCGATGCCCAGCACAAGATCGTCCTCCACTCGAATGGTACCGCCTTGTTCGCAACGCAGGGTGGCCTCGTTGGAGCCGGCCGTGACACCCTGCAGCGTGATGGAACCTGCGTTCAATGCGCTGTTGTCGAAGACAATGGTAGTAAGTGGTCCCGCGGTAGTGCGGTCCATCACCAACGGCCCATTGATGTTCAATGTGCTGGAGTTGCGCACCAAAAGCTGCCGGTTGACCCCAGCGGTGGTGAGCAGTACCGATGCGCACTCTGCGGTGCTGCCGATAGCAAGTCCAACCTCGCAGCTCAGTGTGGCGAACACAGGGTCGATGGTGACAGCGGTGGTGGCGGTAGGAATGACCACATCATCCCAGTTCTTGCAATCGAACCAATCGGTGCTGACGGCCCCACGCCATCGGCCTGCCACGTAGGCACCAGGGGTAAATGGCATGGTCGGTGCGGTAAGCCAGTTCGTTCCGCTGGAATTGTATTCGGCGCAATCGGTATAGGTGGTCCAGTTCGCCACGTCATCCACACGGATGATCCAGTCGCGTTGTGTGGCATTGGTCTGTGGACCGGTGTATTTGTTGTAATCGGTGGCCAGGGTGGGAGCCATGCTGAAACACTCGATACCGGGGGGGAGATTGGAGCGTTGGGTGGAAGGGGCCGCGCTCCAAGGGAATGCGGAATTGGTCGTGAAACCGAAAAGGATACGTCCTGAATAACTGGCATTGTGGACGTTGAATGTTCCGTTGTTCCAAATGCCACCCTGCATGAAGAAGAGCTGGTCCCCTCCATTGTTGAGGTTGACCGGACCCACGCTTAGGCCTGTGCATGACCAACCTGCGTCAGGCGCAATGCTGCTCACATTTGCGTTACCCGTATTGGCGAACCTGAAAGTGACGACCTGGCCAGCCGGTATGGTGCCGCCGGTCCTTACCATCCGTACAGTTCCTTCCGTATTTCCCCAGAGTCCTAGGTTGACCCGTTCGTAACCATTGTCGCTAAGGATGATCTCCGTACCGAAAACGATCGGCTTGAAGCAGAAAAAGCTCACAATATCTTCAGCCGATGCCCCACCACATGAGGGGAGGTTGTTGGCATTGACACCGACGATCACAAGGTCACCCGGCTCCAGCAATGTCGGTGGCGTATCATTGTCGCTGATGCTCAGAAAGAAGGTGGGCGAAGGACCAAAGAGCAGGCCGCCGGTGGCTCCGGTCAATGTGAAGGTCACCGTCTCCGTGGACTCGATATCCAGGTCGTCCAGAAGCGTTACAGGAAGGATCACCACCGTGGCACCGGCTGGCACGTTCAACGTGATGCTTCCTCCACTGCCATCAGGCGCAGTGGTGTAGTCGGCGCCATACACAGCTCCGGGGCCATTCGTGATGGAAAGGGTGAGGGTTCCAGCCGTCGCTGCCGGGGTAACGGAAATGGGAATGTTGATCGGGCCAGCACTTTCCAGGAAATTTGCAGAGGTCGGGCTGAAATAGGCCGTGGGCGTGAAGTCGTCGTTTAGGATGGTGAAGACATGGGTGTTCGGGAAGCCCACTTCCAGATCGCCAGTTACAGCAGTGACGGCAAATGTTATTGTCTTGCTCGGCTCCCAGAAAAGGTCGTTGATCAGATTCACGTTGAAGGAGGCCGTGGTGGCGCCCGTCGGAACGGGCACCGTGATGGTGCCAATGCCACCCGCCGGTGCCGTGGTGTAGTCCCCCCCTGCACCGTAGACCACGCCGGGGCCGTTGGCAACGATAAGGGTGATGGTGCCGCCCGTTAGTGTGGCAGGAGTGATGTTGAATGTGACTGGGATAAGGCCAGAACCCTCCGGTGTGCTCTGAGTTGCCGCGCTGAAGGAAGCCGTGGGGCCCGCGGTGTACGGTGTCCAAACGATGTTGTCAACCATTACTTGGGAAGCGCCAATGCTGCGTATCTCCAACTGCACATTACCGCCAACGTTGATGGCTTGGCTGAATGTCTGCACAACATCGCTTGTAGCGTTCACTGAGATATTGGCCCCGATCTGCATACCATTCACCCACACTTGTATCGTTCGAGCACCGCCTCCGGTGAATCCGCGGACATATTCAAATGACAAATTGCCCATGCCATTGGTGTAGATGGGCGAGGTGACCCACCGGTTACCCCCGGTACCAAAGCAAATGGCCTTACCTGTCATGGTCTGGTCCGTGCGGGCACCTACTGCCGTCCATGTTACGCCGTCAGTACCTAGCCAAGTCCGTGCTATGTAATTTCCGGGGGTAGGAGTTGCGGGCAGATCCGTGAAATCCTCCGTGCCTTGCGTGAATGCGAAGAACGGGAGGACTACGCACAAGAAAGCCAGAGCAAATTGCCGGTAACTGCGCGGAGCGCGTATCGCTGGGCTTTGTTGTGGGCCTTCCATACTGAGCAGGTCAGTAACTGACCTTTAGAGCAGTACAAAGGTCGTACGATCCACCCGATCTGGTGTAGTATCGAGGCGCGATATCCACCAAGTTTTGCGCATTCCGGTCCTGTTTGCCAAGATATTGTCGCTCAGGGCCTTAGCGTACACAAGGCTGCGGTAGGGATGCAGCGCTTAGCACATGGGCTGTCCTAGTGGGCGTGGGTTTTCCACGATCCATCCACGATCGCCTTCTTCCACAGCAGCGCTCCCGCACTTCCGGCTACTTTTGCCGAACCTTCGGGAAGCACTTGCCCCCGCCCCATAGCGTGCCGGAATCCATCCTCATCCTCGACCACGGTTCACAGTACACCCAGCTCATCGCCCGCCGAGTGCGCGAGCTCAATGTGTATTGCGAGATCCACCCCTTCAGCAAGGCCCAGCAGTTCGTGAACGACCCAGCCATCAAGGGGGTCATTCTCAGCGGCAGCCCCAGCAGCGTGCACGAGCCGAACGCGCCGGACACCGATCTCAGCGGGATCTTGGGCAAGGTGCCCGTGCTGGGCGTTTGTTACGGTGCCCAGCTCCTGGCCAAGCGTGCCGGTGCTTCCGTGGAGCGCAGCAACACCCGCGAATACGGTCGTGCACACCTCAGCACCATCGGCGACAGCCACCTTTTCGATGGCATCCTGGCCGGAACCCAGGTTTGGATGAGCCATGGCGACAGCATCGTTGCCCCCAGCGAGGCCATGGATGTGATCGCCAGCACCAAGGACGTGCCTGTTGCGGCCTTCCGCTTGCGCGACCACATGACCTTCGCCGTGCAGTTCCACC
>JBBEDG010000104.1:0-6138 GCA_040881405.1 Flavobacteriales bacterium
AGGAGGGAGAAAGAGTGGTGGAAATAGTGAATGAACTTATGGGTTATCACACTAGCTGTTCATGCCATGGAATGTTCACATACTCATCGCAAGATGGAAGCCGCGGACCACGGTGCCGATATTTGCGTCCCAACGAATTGCCGAACCCATGACCAAGGCCCGAATGAAGTCCGCTGTACCCGCACCACAGTGGCGGACAGTCAGAGAATTCCAGGACATCACCTACCGCAAGAGCGGCGGAGTGGCGCGCATCGCCTTCAACCGGCCAGAGGTTCGGAATGCCTTCCGCCCGCATACCGTTGGCGAACTTCTGGAGGCCTTCCATGATGCTCATCAAGATACCAGCATCGGAGTAGTGCTTTTCAGTGCCGAAGGACCGAGTCCCAAGGATGGCGGCTGGGCCTTCTGCAGCGGTGGGGATCAGCGTGCACGTGGTCACCAAGGCTATGTGGATGAAGGAGGAATGCCGCGGCTGAACATCCTTGAGGTACAACGCCTCATCCGCTTCATGCCCAAGGTGGTGATCGCCGTGGTCCCCGGTTGGTGCGTAGGCGGGGGACATAGTTTGCACGTGGTATGCGACCTTACTTTGGCGAGCAAGGAACATGCGATCTTCAAGCAGACCGATGCCGATGTGACCAGCTTCGATGGCTGTTACGGAAGCGCGTACCTCGCCAAGATGGTGGGCCAGAAACGAGCCCGTGAGATCTTCTTCCTGGGTCGCGACATCAGCGCGCAACAGGCTTATGAAATGGGCATGGTGAACGCTGTGATACCCCACACGGAGTTGGAAGCCACAGCCTGGGAATGGGCGCAGGAGATCCTCGCCAAGTCACCGACATCCATAAAGATGCTGAAGTTCGCCTTCAACCTCACGGACGACGGTATGGTGGGCCAGCAGGTATTTGCTGGTGAAGCCACACGCTTGGCCTACATGACGGATGAAGCCAAGGAAGGACGCAATGCCTTCCTGGAGAAACGAAAGCCGGATTTCTCCAGCATCAAGTGGATCCCATGAAGGATTCAGAGTTGGTGAATAGCGCCCAGCTTAGTTGGCGCTATCGTATGCTATTTCTCTTTGGGCTCTTCACAATAGGCCCTATGATTTTCGCGCTTCTTGATCCGACCTTAGGGAGTGAATTGGGCACGTGCGTTGTCAAACAGGCTACCGGCTACGAATGCCCTGGTTGCGGGGTGACAACATCCATGGTTGCACTTCTAAATGGAAATTTGTCCAAGGCCATCAATGCTAATCAGGCGGGACCCTTAATTGCTACAATCGTATACGGTTCAGTTGTCTACCTTCTGATCGTCGTGTCTTTGAAGCTTAGAGGGTTTTCATGGCGGGCCGAACTAAAGATTTTCAATGCCTTGGAGATTGTTTCCGTGATTGTTCTTATCATTGCATGGTCAATTCGAATCTTTCAAAATCTCTACGGTCATGATCAGCTGTCCAAAGTGCTCCAAACCAACGAAGCGTGGTGGTTTTAATACTTGGCAAATTATTGTTGCTGTCTGCTTCTTCCCGTTAGGGATGTTGGCACTTCTCGCCGACAGGAAGCCTACGACATGTCAGCATTGCTCTCATATATTTTCGACCTAATGGTATAATATCAATTGGCCTTTGGCATTTCAGCGGATTGGGCCACGGCCCCGTAGTTAGCCATCGCTTCAATGAAGCAATGGCGAGCAACTGCGTGCAAATTCAACCTATCGATGGGTTCGGCTGTAAGGTTGGCCATACTTCGAGTTCAGGCTAATTCGCGTTACCGGGGTTGAGTCAGCGCACCTCGGCCCCTGGACCCATGATGTCCTTAGGCTGCACGAACACCAGTTTTCCGCTGGGATCCTCGGCCATCAGCACCATGCCTTTGCTCTCCACCCCACGCATCTTGCGGGGCTCGAGATTGGCCACCAATACCACCTGCTGACCAGCTAGCTGCTCGGGTGCGTAGTGCATTGCGATGCCACTGACCACCGTGCGTGGCTCCGCCTCACCGATGTCGATGGAGAGCTTCATCAGCTTGTCCGCCTTTGGCACCTTCTCCGCAGCCACGATAGTGCCGACACGCAGGTCGAGCTTCGCGAAGTCGTCAAAGTTTATTGTCGCCTTCGCCCCGCCAGCGGTCGCTTCGGCAGAACCCGGTTCGGGTTTGGGCTGTAGGGCCGGTGCAGCAACAGGTTCTGCTGTCGTAGGCGTAGTTGGCTCCATGGCGTGTAGGCGTTCCACTTCGGCCGCAATGGCTGCATCGTCGATCGGCTTGAAGAGGTGATCTGCCTTGCCCAGCTCCTGACCCACACCGATCAGGTCGGTGCGGAATGCATCATCCCAAGGCAGCACCCCGATGCCGAGCATGCGCCGCAGGTTGGCGGTGGTGTGGGGTAGGAAGGGTTCCAGCACGATACTCAACACCGCCGCTACATTGAGGCTGTTCAGCAGGATGGTGCGCGTACGTTCCGGATCCGTCTTCTCCAGCTTCCAGGGCTCGTTGTCGCTTAGGTACTTGTTGCCAGCGCGCGCCACGTTCATCGCGGCCATCAGCGCATCGCGGTAGCGGAAATTGTCCACCTGGGCTGCCACTTCCTCCACGTTGGCGTGGATCGCGCTCCACAAGGCCACATCCATTTCTATGCGCTCCCCGCCCTGCGGCGCTTTGCCCCCATAGTACTTGTGACACAGCACGAACACGCGCTGCACAAAATTGCCCAGCACGGCCACCAGCTCGTTGTTGTTCTTGTCCTGGAAATCCTTCCACGTGAACTCGCTGTCACGGAACTCGGGCAGAATGGTGGCCAGCGCATAGCGCAGCTCGTCCTGCCTATTGGGCCAGCGCTCCAGATACTCGTGTAGCCAAACGGCCCAGTTGCGACTGGTGCTGATCTTCTTCCCCTCCAGGTTCAGGAACTCGTTGGCCGGTACGTTCTGTGGCAGCACGTAACCGCCGTGCAATTTCAGCAGGATGGGGAAGATGATGCAGTGGAAAACGATGTTGTCCTTACCAATGAAGTGCAACAAACGCGTGTCATCCGCCTTCCACCACTTCTCCCAATCCGTCCCGTTATCAGCAGCCCACTGCTTGGTGGCACT
This sequence comes from Flavobacteriales bacterium, assembly GCA_040881405.1. Lineage (GTDB taxonomy): Bacteria > Bacteroidota > Bacteroidia > Flavobacteriales_F > PHOS-HE28 > PHOS-HE28. Next base: position 3,089 of record JBBEDG010000104.1, read on the forward strand.
GATATAGCCGATGGGCGCATCCAGCCACACATACAGCACCTTGCCCTCGGCGCCGGGCAGCGGCACGGGCACGCCCCAGTCCAGGTCCCGCGTCATGGCGCGTGGGCGCAGGCCGTCCTTCAACCAGCTGTTGCACTGGCCCAGCACCTGTGGTTTCCATTCCTTCGGGTCGTGATGCTGGTAGGGCCCTGAGCCTGTCGAAGGGTCATCCAGCATCCCGGTGTTGATCCACTTCTCCATCCACTCCTGGCTGCGCTCCATGGGCAGATACCAGTGCGAGGTGGGCTTCAGCACGGGCTTGGCGCCGCTAAGCGTACTGCGTGGATCGATCAGCTCCTTCGGGCTGAGCGCGCTGCCGCACTTTTCGCACTGGTCGCCGTAGGCCTCGGTGTGGCCGCACTTGGGACAGGTGCCCATGATGTAGCGGTCGGCCAGGAATTGTTTGGCCTCCTCATCGTAGTACTGCTCCTCCTTCTGTTCGGTGAAGGCGCCCTGCTCGTGCAGCTTCAGGAAAAAGTCCTGCGAGGTCTCCTTGTGCAGCGCGCTGCTGGTGCGGTGGTAAATGTCGAAGTGGATGCCGAAGTCCGTGAAGGCCTTTCCCATCAGCGCATGGTACTTGTCCACGATGGCCTGCGCGGTGGTGCCCTCCTTGATGGCGCGCATCGTGATGGCCGCGCCGTGCTCATCGCTACCGCACACGAAGAGAACCTCCTTGCCGCGCTGCCGCAGGCTGCGCACATGGATATCCGCCGGCAGGTAGGCCCCGGCGATGTGGCCGATGTGTAGTGGGCCGTTCGCGTAGGGCAGCGCGGCGGTGACGGTGTGGCGGGCGGGGTTCTTCACGGGGTCTGGCGCTTCGGACCGCGAAGTTACCGCAGTGGAGCGGGTCGTGTAAGGAACCACAAGCCGTGATCGCCGTGGGGTATCACACACCCAGCCGCTCCACAACCTTCAGCAAGCGATCATTCATCGCACGCAGATCGACCAGCTGCGCTTCGTAGCGCTCGGTGATCAGGCGCAGAGCCTCCTCAGAAATACCTGACTGGTGGTGCTCCACGCGCAGACCGTTGGAGCCATGCTGGTTGTGTGTATTGAACACCAATGCCTCGGGGTTCAGAAGCTCCTCCACACCCACCTCCAACAACTCTGCGACCTTGCGTAAGCGCTCCACATCCAACTTGGTTTCCCCATTTTCCATGCGGCTGTAGGCATTCTGCGAAATGCCCAACTGTGCGGCCATGTATTCCTGACTGTAATTGCGCAGTTCACGCAAGCGACGGATCTTTTGGGTGATCATTGGACTGGTTGCCTTGATGGCGCCAAAGTACGGCGCATGCGGATAGGTTATGCGAAAGGCGGATAAGCGGGTATATCATTACCCTTCGTTCTTTGCGATATCCATGTCCAACGATGCGCCATACAGCATGAATGAACATCGGCTGCGCTTTGCAGCTTGGACGTGTGCACGCGCAATTGCCCGAGGAACGGATGGCGCGAAGACCAAAAATGTGCACAGGACCATCATAGCGGCTGGTATCGAAAAGGAACTCGAAAAGAAGAGCTTCACATCGAACACCGATTATGACAAGTGGCATGCGAAAATGGTGCAACGCATGCTGAAAGCCGCTTCTCAGAATGGTATGGCCCTTTCCTTTGGTCAGGGTGCCAAGTTGCTGGCCATCTATATCAAGACCCTATACATCATCTCCGGGCAGCGCAAGGACCTCCTGAAATACGCCCACCCGCCTATCGATCGGTTCCTCTTAAAGAACGCCCTTCCAAAGGGAGAAAAGTCGAAGCTCCACAACTTGGCTTGGACACAGTTCGACCAAGACCGCTACACCACAGTTTTTGCAATGGTTGAAACACACTGCGGAAATGGTAAGGAGCGCTGGATGATCGAGCAGTGCTGGCATCCATGGCTTACCAGTTAAACTGTTTGACCCACACGATGTGGAGCAATTGAATCAAAAGTGCATAACCATGACACAACCAAAACAACAGGAAAACCAACGGGTTGATAATATTGACTTTCGCGTTAATCGTCTTGAAAACGATGTGATTCGAAAGAAAATATCGAGGTATACATATTTGTTGCCGATTCCTGTTTTTATAGCCGGTTTTGCTGCTTTTGCATTTTTATTTGGAACGATTCCAAATTATCTTTTTGACGTTCAGATAAGTGATAATTTTATATGGACATGTTTTATCTCCGGTGTTGTAACTGCCTTTATAGTCGTATTTAAAGTTAGAAAGCATTATTTATCCAAACTTAAACCGGAGGCCTAATAATCTACACTTACGAATATCAACGTTTATATAAATAAATAATATTTTCATTTATAAAATGAGACATAGTTTCATTGCAGTCATTGGCTTTATCCTATGCAGTTGTGGCAACGGAAACTCCGGAATTGCAGTTGAGGTATGCCGGTGCCTCTCCGAACCGGGGAACTCAATCTACATGCAGGAAAATAAAAAGGCTTGCCGAGATGCGATCAGCCAAGAAATTGGTGTGGACAATTGGGAGTCTGTAAATATGGCCATTGATCTGGTTGCACATACCAAATTCGAAGAGCTTGCAAAGAACTGTCTTCAAGGAAAGGAACTTATCGACAAGGACGAGGAAAATGCACACCTTTTAGGATATACTTCAGATGGAGCTACTGAAAATCACCAATCTCCAAGCGATGAACCAATGGATACTGGATATTCATTTGATGGGCAAAATATCGTAGCCACCAACTCGAATACGCAAAGCACCATAAATTTTACTGACGATGATAATGGATTACAAATTCCGGGAACTTACCCTCAAGCGTCTTCCAGAGAATTGACGGCCACGGAGGTACAGACTATGACCCTTGCCGACCTACGCATCATGCGCAACGAGATCTTCGCTCGGCATGGCTACATATTCAAGGATGCCGCTTTAAGCGCACATTTCTCAGCGCAGCCATGGTATAAGCCCATGTTCGATAACGTTAACCACCTCCTGACCCCAACGGAACGTGCGAACATCAGCTTGATCAAACAATTCGAGAATAACT
>JBBEDG010000105.1:0-6109 GCA_040881405.1 Flavobacteriales bacterium
CGGAAATTGGCCACACTGGCCCCGTTCTGCAGGTGGCGCACTTCGGGATCTGCTCCGAGGTTACCGATCAGGATCACTTTGTTCACTCCGGCCATGGTGGTAGAAATTCGTTGAACGGTCAAAGATAGCGTATCGCTCAGGGCGTTCTCAGGGACGCCTTCAGGCCTTGCCGTATGGTACTTCACCCTCCATCCAGCGCTCGATCAGGCGCGGTACAGCGTATTCCACCAAGCGTTCCGTAGGCACTTTCAACCAATCCTGTGGTGGGTTCCAGTCCGGCTCCACGCTTACCTGCCAGAACACCGCCTGGATGCGCTGGTGGCTCAGCAGGTGTGTGATGCTTTCCGATCGACCGAGCACTTTCCAGCTTCCGGGTAGTTGTTCTTTCAGCGAGCGGAGCAACATGTCCTTGCCAACAGCACGGTCGCTCTCCAGCACCGGCAGTTCATGCAGTCCCTGCCAAATGCCGGGCCCCTCGCGTTTGCGCAGGTACAGGTGGCCCGCTGCTTCCACGTGCAGGTAGTTGAAGTGCCGCTCGCGGACGGTGGTCTTGCCTGCCTTTACCGGTCTTTCCGTGATGGTCTCCCGCTTTCGGGCCAGGCAATCCGCAGCCAAAGGGCAGGCCAGGCAATCAGGTTGCTTCGGGGTGCAGACCGTTGCCCCCAGTTCCATCATGGCCTGGTTGTGGTCGCCGGGGCGTTCGTTCGAAAGCAGGCGAGTGGCCAGTTCCAGGAACTCCCGCTTGCCTGCGGTGCTATCAATGGGTGTTGCCACATCGAAGTAGCGCGCCAGCACCCGATACACGTTGCCGTCCACGACCGCTGCCGGAATGCCGAATGCCATGGAAGCAATGGCGGCCGCAGTGTAGTCGCCAACGCCTTTCAGGGCCTTAAGGGCGGCGAGGTCGGCGGGGAACTGCCCGCCATGTTCGTTCGCCACACTTCTGGCGGCGGCCAGCAGGTTGCGGGCGCGGCTGTAGTAGCCGAGGCCCTGCCACAGCTTCAGCACCTCATCCTCGGGCGCTGCGGCCAGGTGGAGCACGGTGGGGTAGCGCTCCATGAAGCGGTGCCAGTACGCGGTGCCCTGGTCCACACGGGTCTGCTGCAGGATCACCTCGCTCAGCCAAATGGGGTAGGGATCGGTGCCACCCCGCCAAGGCAAAGGGCGCTTGTGGACATCGTACCAGGCAAGCAGGGCGCGGGAGGTGGATGAAGCTGTTGACATACAGCCACAAAGATCGGTTGCGCGATCGCTTTGGAACGCTATCTTTGCCGCCCCAAACGACGGAAGGGTATGACGAAGGCGGAATTGGTCAGCATTATCTCGAAGCGCACCGGTGTGGAGCGCAATGCTGTTCAGGTAACGGTGGAGGCTTTGATGGAGGAGGTGAAAGCCAGCCTCGAGAAAGGCGAAGCAGTACACTTGCGTGGTTTTGGGAGCTTCGTGGTGAAGCGTAGGGCACAGAAGACCGGAAGGATCCTTGCCCGCAACACCACCATCATCATACCGGCGCACGATGTGCCGGCGTTCAAGCCTGCCGACGTTTTCGTCGACAAGGTGAAGAACAGGGCTGGCGGAACCGCACAATGATGGGCTTGAAAAAGCCCCAGTTGTTCGCCCTGCTGGGTGCCGTGGTGGTGGTCGTTCTTTTGGTGTTCGCACCCCGTATCCCGCAAGGGAGTCAGGAGGCGGCAAAGGTGGATCCCAAGCGTATCAAGACCGCGGAAGCCGTGGCCTTGGTGAATGGACAGGAACCCATGCGCGGCATCATGATGCTGCGCGAGATCCTCGAGGAGGACCCCAACAATGCCGAAGCGCATTGGCACCTGGGTCTCTTCTCAGTTCAAAGCGGGCAGTACGACAAGGCTCTGGAGCGCTTCAAGAAAGTGCTCGAACTGGATGCCGAAGGATTCCCCGATGCGTGGTTCTACCAAGGACGCACCTACGCAACATTGGATAGCATCGACCAGGCCATAGCAAGCCTGACGACCTATAGGACATTAGTGGAGGACACGGCGATCGCCCATGGCGTGGACCGCTTCCTCCTTGAATTGAAGAACGAAAAACCATAAAGCACCATGCCGTGCGGAAAGAAGCGTAAGCGACACAAGATGGCCACGCACAAGCGCAAGAAGCGCTTGCGGAAGAACAGGCACAAGAAGAAGAACCGTTAAGGTTCGCTTCTCCTGAACGCTGCGTGGCCCGTGGACATCTGTTCCACGGGCCAATGTGGCATAGTGGTATCGTGCCTTTCGGGGCGCATCATCCATCCATCAGCACAACAAGCTACGCGTGAGCATCGACCTGATCATCCGTTCAGGTGCAGCAGAGGTCTCCATCGCCTTGGTGAAGGACAAGCTCTTGTCCGAACTGCACCGCGAGAAGACCGAGCGTGGCTTTGCCGTGGGCGATGTCCACCTGGCCAAAGTGCGCAAAGTGGCCCCGGGCCTCAACGCCGCCTTTGTGGACGTTGGGCACGAGAAGGACGCCTTCCTGCACTACTTCGACTTGGGTCCGCAGTACAAGAACTCCTACAAGTTCGCCAAGGGCGCCGTTACCGGAAGCCTGAAGTCCGGACTGCTGGACGATCTGAAACTGGAGGGAGACATCACCAAGGACGGCAAGATCGCCGACGCCATAAGCGCCAGCCAAAGCATCCTGGTGCAGATCGCCAAGGAGCCCATCAGTACCAAGGGGCCGCGCCTTACGGCCGAGGTTACGCTGCCGGGCCGCTACATGGTGCTGGTGCCCTTCATCAACAAGGTCAACATCTCCACGCGGATCAAGGACGATGACGAGCGCGCCCGGCTGAAGCAGCTGATGCAGCGCATCCGTCCGAACAATTTCGGCATCATCATCCGCACCAACGCCGAGCACAAGAACACCGAGGACCTCGAAGCCGACCTGAAAAGCCTGCTGGAGCGCTGGGAAGTGATGTTCCACAACCTGCGCAATGCACAGCCGCCCAAGAAGGTACTTGGCGAGATCGACCGCACCAGTGCCGTGCTGCGCGATCTGCTGAACAAGGAGTTCAACAACATCCACGTGGATGATGAACTGCTGGCCGAGGAGATGCGCCAGACCCTGGAGAAGATCGCCCCCGAAAAGGCCGGCATCGTAAAGTACTACAAAGGCAATCTGGACATCTTCGACAACTTCGGGATCAACAAGCAGATCAAGCAGGCCTTCGGGCGCCAGGTGATGCTGCCCAGCGGGGCCAGCCTGATCATCGAGAAAACGGAGGCCATGCACGTTATCGACGTGAACAGTGGCAGCCGCAAAGGCGCGGGCAAGAAGGACCAGGAGACCAACGTCCTGGAACTGAACATCGAAGCCGCCAACGAGATCGCACGCCTGCTTCGTCTGCGTGATATGGGCGGCATCGTGGCCATCGATTTCGTGGACCTCTACGAGCCCGAGAACCGCCGCATCCTGCACAAAGCGCTGAAGGATGCCATGGCCGACGACAAGGCCAAACACAACGTATTGCCCCCAAGCCGCTTCGGAGTCATCGAGCTCACCCGCCAGCGTGTGCGCCCAGAAACGGAGATCGACACCAGCGAGAACTGCCCCACCTGCGCCGGAACCGGCGAAGTGCAGGCCCCAGTGCTCATCATCGACCAGATCGAGAACGCGCTGAACTACCTGCTCACCGAAAAGGACATGAACGGCCTCACGCTCGGCGTGCATCCCTTCATCCACGCCTACCTCACCAAGGGCCTACCCAGCATCCAACACAAGTGGTGGATGCGCTGGCGCAAATGGGTGAAGGTGAAGCCCGTGGGCAGCCTCCAGTACCTGGCCTACAACGTGCAGGACGGGGAAGGGAACGAGGTGCCGGTGTAGGAATGTTTGAAGCGACGTTTTCTGTGGTTGCGCGCCTTACGTTCGTAGCGCATTTCCCATGAAAACTCCACCCTCCATCGTTCAAGCCCTCGCCAAAGCCCGCGCCTACTGCGCCCGGCAGGAGCGTGCCCAGCAGGAGGTTCGCAACAAGCTTTTTGTTTGGGAGGTGCCCGCCAAGGATATCGAGGGCATCATTTCACAACTGATCAGCGAAGGCTACCTCAACGAGGCACGTTTCGCGGAGCACTTCGCGGTAAGCAAGTTCAGGCAGAAGGGCTGGGGCCTGAAGAAGATCGAGCAGGCGCTGAAGGCCAAACAGGTGTCCGAACCGTGCATCAGGCTCGGCCTGAAGTCCATTGCCGAGGATGAGTACGACGATGCCTTGAAGAAGGCCGTGGCCAAACGCTGGGAGCGTGTGAAGGATGAGGACACCTACGTGCGCAAGCAGAAGGTGTTCCGCTATTTCCTGGGCAAGGGTTTTCCGGCGGATGGCATAGAAGCGGCCCTGGTAGGATTGGCCGACTGAGCACCACAACTTCCGATGGTCGTCGAGGGGCACTGCGGCGTACTTTTGCGGCCCCGTCCGTGGATGGGAACAGCGGCATGATCACCATTGACAAGATCGACAACCTCAGCGAGCGTATCGATGCGCTGAAAGGCTACCTCGACATCGAGGAGAAGCGCGGTCGCATCCTCGAAGAGGAGAAGTACACCCAGGATCCCGACTTCTGGAACGACCAGAAGAAGGCCCAACTCGTGATGCACAAGATCCGCGAGTTGAAGCGCTGGGTGGACCTATACAACAACGTGAAGCGCGAGATCGACGACACCGTGGTGACCTTCGAGTTCTTCAAGGCCAAGGAGGTGAGCGAGGAAGAGTTGGATGCCCAGTTCAAGAAGGCCACGGAAGCCTTGGAGGAGCTGGAGTTCAAGAACATGCTCAGCGCCGAGGAGGATCCCCTGAGCGCTGTGGTGCAGATCACCAGTGGTGCCGGTGGTACCGAAAGCAACGACTGGGCCTTGATGCTGTTACGCATGTACCGCATGTGGGCCGACAAGAGCGGCTACAGCGTGAAGGTGCTCGATTACCAGGATGGGGAATCAGCAGGCATCAAACAGGCCACCATCGAGGTGGATGGTGAATTCGCATTCGGCATGCTGAAGGGCGAGAACGGTGTGCATCGTCTGGTGCGCATCAGCCCCTACGACAGCCAGGCACGGCGCCACACCAGCTTCGTCAGCGTGTATGTGTATCCGCTTGTGGACGAGACCATCGAGATCGACATCAATCCGGCGGATATCACCTGGGATACCTTCCGCAGTGGCGGTGCTGGCGGCCAGAACGTGAACAAGGTGGAGACCGGGGTGCGCCTGCGCCACGGGCCCAGCGGCATCATCATCGAGAATACCGAGACCCGCAGCCAGCTGGACAACAAGACCAAGGCGCTGCAGTTGCTGAAGAGCCAGCTATACGAAGCGGAACTGGAGAAGCGCCGCAGCAAGCGTAGCGACATCGAGGCCGGCAAGAAGAAGATCGAGTGGGGCAGCCAGATCCGCAACTACGTGCTGCAACCCTATAAGCTGGTGAAGGACGTGCGCACCGAACACGAGACCAGCAACGTGGACGATGTCCTGAACGGTGAGATCGACGGCTTCCTGAAAGCCTTCCTCATGCAACACGGACAAAGCCAGAAAGTGGCGTGAACGGATCAGAAGATCAGATGATCAGACGATCAGATAATGTGAATAACCGCGCTCCGCAAAGACCGTTGAGGGATAGAGAGTGCAGTGCTCTGAGGTCGGTCAGTTCCACGAGTGTGTTCGATCCGTGTCGCGGTAAAGGCATTTCATTTTCTGATCATCTGATCTTCTGATCGACACATTCGCATTCCATGGCTTCCTGGACCATCTACCACAACCCCCGCTGCAGCAAGAGCCGCCAGGCCCTGCAACTGCTGCGGGACAAAGGCATAGAGCCGAAGGTGGTGGAATACCTGAAGGAGGTGCCGACCGAGCGGGAACTGGAGATGCTGGTGATGAAGCTCGGCATCAAGCCCGAATCACTGCTGCGCAAGGGCGAGGCCATCTACAAGGACAAGTACAAAAGCTTCAAGCTGAACGACCACGAGTGGATCAAAGTGATGCGCGAGCATCCCGTGTTGATCGAACGCCCCATCATCGTGAAGGACCACAAGGCGGTGATCGGCCGTCCTACGGAGAACGTCGAAGACCTGTTGTGATAGGACGGGCAGGGGCGGACGAC
>JBBEDG010000106.1:0-6046 GCA_040881405.1 Flavobacteriales bacterium
CAGCGACCTTGATGTGAAGCTCATCTCGCCCAGCGGTGCTGTCATCGATCTCTTCGCTGGTGTTGGTGGTGGTGGTCAGGATTTCGCCAACACCTGCGTGCAGGATGGAACGCCGCAATCCATCGCTCAGGGCAGTGCTCCGTTCAGCGGAACATACCGGCCAATGGGCACCTTGGGAGATGCCAATTCCGGTGCGGATGGGAATGGAACATGGACGCTGCGCATCCTGGATACCTATGCCTTCGCCGATGCGGGCACGGTGCTCCAATGGTCGCTGACCTTCGGCCCTAATGCCGGTGGACCTTTCGTACTTGAGGGTTCGAACCTCCCTCTTGTGCTGGTCGACACCTATGACCAAGAGATCCCCGATGGCGCAAAGATCCCCGCATGGATGTCCATTATCCACAACGGGCCTGCAGCACTGAACGACGCCAGCGACGCACCCAATGTGTACAACGGCAACATCGGTATCCAGCGGCGTGGCAACTTCTCCAACATCCTTCCACAGAAACCCTACAATGTGGAAACGCGCTTTGCGGATGGGACGAATCTGAACGTATCGTTGCTGGGCATGCCCTCGGAAAACGACTGGATCCTGCGGGCCAACTACAATGACAAGAGCTTGATGCGCGATGCCATGGCCTATGGGCTGTTCCGTTCCATGGGCCACTACGCACCACGGACCCGCACCACGGAGCTGCTCCTGAACGGTTCCTACCGCGGCATCTACAGCCTTACGGAAAGCATCAAGCGGGATAATGGACGTGTCGATATCGCTACGCTGAACCCTACTGAGAACTCGGGTGATGATGTGACCGGGGGCTATATCATCAAGGTGGACAACTTCGATGCGAGCAACAGTTGGTTACTGGCCTATTCGCCGCCGGACCACCCAAGCTACACGGTGCATATGGTCTACGTATACCCTACTCCTGAATTGATCAGCGATGCACAAAAGACCTATATCCAAGGCTTTGTGAACGGCTTTGAAACGGCCTTGTACAGCGGGACATTCGAGGACGAACAAAGCGGGTACCGGGCATGGATCGACACCCGCAGTTTCATCGACTATTTCCTGGTGAACGAAGTGGCCCGCAACGTGGATGGGTTCAAGAAGAGCCGCTTCTTCAACAAGGACAAGGACAGCAATGGAGGCTTGCTGAAAGCAGGTCCTGTATGGGACTTCGATTGGGCGTGGATGAACGTACAGGAGTGCTACTTCGGCGCCACGGACGGTAGTGGCTGGTCGCACCACATCAACGATTGCAATCTGGATGTGCGCAGCCCCGGATGGATGATCCGCTTGTTGCAGGACTCCACGTTCGCGAACGAATTACAGTGCCGCTACCAGGACCTGCGGAATAGTGTGCTCAGTACCGACCGGATCTTCCAATTCATCGATTCCACAGCTGCGGCAGTTGCACAGGGTCAGGAGCGCCACTTCGAACGATGGCCCATCTGGGGTGTCAATTCCGGCACACCGGAGGTGTGGCCTTTGGCCCAGAACTACGCCGAGGAAGTGCAGCGCTTGAAGGACTGGATATCACTTCGACTTGTCTGGTTGGATGATAACATGCCCGGCAGTTGCTTAACCACCACCGCTGTGCAGGAAAGCGGGCTCCCCACACTGCGCGTATTCCCGAACCCGACCACGGATGTGCTGCATGTGGAAGGCGACCGGAGTATCCAGGACATCACCGTGTTCGATGGGTCCGGGCGCTTGCTTCTTGAAGTACCTGGAACAGGAACATTCCACAGGCGCTTGGATCTTGGCCACTTGAATACTGGAACTTATTGGGTCCGGGTTCGCTATGTGGATGGCGTTGCCACTAGCAAGGCGGTAGCAGTGGTCCGGTGAAGTCTTGCGCTTATACCGTTTAGTGACCGTTCCAGTGATTCTTGTGCGACCATGGGTTGGCCTGAACGGCTTTATCCAGTAGCATACGAAGGTTTATTCCGCTTAATACCAATTGGACATACAAATCCATCCCATCTGCTTGCTCTTTTTCCGCATGCCATCTCCGCGAGAGTCGTTCCGTAGGCCCCGCTACGCAACGTCTCTCGCGTATCGTCCTGCGAAAAAATAGCCGCGCATCTTTGGACGACTTTGTATGTCCAATTGGTATAAGTGCATTGCGCTGAGCATTGGGTCCACCTTCCGTACTCTTGAACAATTGATCGAACAATTACGGCGACACACCCTACTTTTCGGCATGCTACGCGCCATTCTACCCTTGCTTGGCCTTTTCGCGGCCTTCGGTCTTCACGCTCAAACTCCCTACCGCATTCCGGTCGTAGTTCACGTCATCCACCTCGATGGACCGGAGAACATCTCCGATGCGCAGATCCGCAACGGCATTGAGATACTGACGCGCAACTACCGGAAACAGAATCCCGATACGGTGGAGATCGTGACCAGCTTCCAGCCCATTGCCGCGGACATGGAAGTGGAGTTCGAGCTGGCACGGCTGGATCCTGATGGCAACTGCACCAGTGGCATCAACCGCATCCGGAGTGCCTTCACCACCACGGGAACCCACAACGTGAAAAGCCTGATCCACTGGCCGCGCGAGAAGTACCTCAACATCTATATCGTTCGCAACGCCGCAGGTTTGGCGGGCCACGCGCTGATGCCCTTCCAGGCGGACAGCATTCCGGCGAAGGATGGCATAGTGGTGCAGGGTAGCTACTTCGGGAACACCGGCACCAGCAACGACCTGCGCTCGGTGGTGCTCTCCCACGAGTTGGGGCACTACCTTAACCTGTATCACATCTGGGGAGGCAACAACGTACCCGAGTTCTACTACCTGCCTGTGGGCCAACAGGACAACTGCGACATCGGCGATGAGGTGGACGACACCCCGGAAACCGTAGGCTGGAGCAACTGCAACTTGAACGGTACCTCCTGCGATGGGGAGTTGGACAACGTGCAGAATTTCATGGACTATGCTTACTGCGCACGCATGTTCACCGAAGGGCAGAAGCAGCGTGTACATGCTGCACTGAACAGCCCACTGGCACAGCGCAACAACCTCTGGACGGGGGCCAACCTGAGCGCCACCGGATTAGGTTCCGCACCTGTGTTGTGCGCAGCTGACTTCAATGCCACTCGCCGCACTGTTTGCACCACCGAAACGCTCCAGTTCTTCGATGGATCGTACCACGGCGCAACGGAGTGGAGCTGGCAGCTCGGTGGCGGGCAAAGTTCCACCCAGCAGAACCCCGGCTTGAGCTACAGCACCTCGGGGATCTTCGATGTTACCCTCACGGCCTCCAACGGTAGCGATCAGGTGAGCCTTACCAAAACACGCTTCATGCGTGTGCTGCCCGCAACAGGGCAACTGCTGCCCTACATGGAAGGCTTTGAAGCAGCGAACGACCTTACGGGCACGCAGCTGTTCGAGGAATGCGAGGGCAGTACCTGCTTCAGTGTTGCGGAAGGTCCAGCTGCCACAGGAGTTAGGTCCATGCGCTTGGAGAACGGTGCATCGGGACTGCGTTATGCGGTCTCCACCCCACGTCTGGATATGACCCAAACGCCCAACCCCGTGCTGCGTTTCCGCTACGCATTCGCGCAACGCGATACGGCCAACACGGACCAACTACTGGTGCGCATAAGCCGCGATTGCGGCAGGACCTGGCTGGTACGGCGCACCTTGGCCGGAGCTGAACTACCCACGGTGAGCGGAACGGTGGGCGGGACTTTCGTGCCTGGTGATGAGGATTGGACCGAGGTGCTGGTGAGCAACATTCCACCCGGCTACCAGACCAACAATGTGCTGATCCAGTTCGAATTTTTCAGCGGCGGGGGTCATGATCTGTACATCGATGACATCAACATCGTGGATGTGGACGCCCTGAACGTTCCGGAACAACTCTCGGATGCTTGGAGCATCCACCCCAATCCCGCCACGGAAAGCTTCTACGTGGAAGGTCATTTCACGCAGCAGAACGTGGAGCTGTTCACCTTGGAAGGTCGATCGCTGCGCAGCCTTGGGCGGGTGAGGGCCGGCCAAGCCATTCCGGTCGGCGATCTGCCTGCCGGGGTCTATCTGGTGCGCATCAGCAGCGGAAGCCTGTTCGCCATGCGCAGACTGGTAGTGACGCGCTAAACAAGGTCGAAGGCATCGGCATCCAAATGCGCCGGAAAGCGCTCACGGAACTCTACCAGAGCCTTGCCTTGTAGCCGCAGCGTGCGCACCAGTTCGCGGCCCGCTTCCAGCTGCACCACATGCTCGCCCTTGAAGTCCACCACGGCCGAATCGCCACTGTAATGGATGCCCTTGCCGTCCATGCCCACACGGTTCACGCCCACCACATAGGCTAGGTTCTCGATGGCCCGGCCCACCAACAACTGCGACCATGGATGGCGCCTTGCTTCGGGCCAGTTGGCCACGTAAAGGGCCAGGTCGTAATCGTTCCTGTTGCGGCTGAAAACGGGGAAGCGTAGGTCGTAGCACACCTGGAGCATGATCCGCCAACCGCGCCACTCCACCACCACACGCTCTTTGCCAGGAGCGAAATGATCATGCTCGTTGGCCATGCGGAAAAGGTGGCGCTTGTCGTAGTGGGTGATCGTTCCGTCGGGGCGCACGAAAAGGCCTCGGTTGGTGATGCCACTTTCGGAGGTGATGACCAAGCTTCCGTAGATGGCAGCATCCAACGCTGCGGCCTGCTGGCGCATCCACTGCACGGTGGGGCCATCCATGGTTTCGGCCACGCCAGCGCTGTGCATGGTGAAGCCCGTACTGAACATCTCCGGCAGTACCACCAGATCCGTGGTGCCGGCCAAGGGCGCAAGGCGCTCGCTGAAGTGCTGGCGGTTGGCCGCTGCATCCTCCCAGTGGAGCATGCACTGCACAAGGGTGGTCCTTAGATCTTGCATAGCAGGGCGGTGGCTGCGTCCAATGTAGCATCCTGTTTGGCGAAACAGAAACGCAACAAACGGAGGTCCGGTGGCGGATCCTTGTAGAAGGGCGAAAGCGGTATCGCCGCTACTCCATGTTCGCGTGCCAAACGCTCCGCGAAAGCGAGGTCCGGCTCGGTACTTATAGCGCTATAGTCCACCACCTGGAAGTACGACCCCGCACAAGGCAACAGCGTAAAGCGCGAACCCGAAAGCCCTTGTGCGAAGCGATCCCGTTTGGCCTGGAAGAAGTCCGGCAGCCCTTCGTAGTGCGCAGGTTCCATGAGGTACCGTGCCAGAGCGTGCTGCATGGGTGTGTTCACACTGAAGACGTTGAACTGATGCACCTTGCGGAACAATGCCATGAGCGCCTTGGGAGCGAACACATAACCAAGTTTCCAGCCTGTGGCATGGAACACCTTGCCGAAGGAGAAGACCACGAACGCACGTTGGCGCAACTCCGCATGCAGGATGGCCGAGGCATGCGGTTCACCATCAAAAATGAGGTGCTCGTAAACCTCATCGCTGATCAAGACAACGTCGGTATTGCGAAGCATATCGGCGATGCGTTGCATGTCCGCAGCGCGCAGGATACCACCGCCGGGGTTGTGCGGTGTGTTGATCATAAGGGCACGGGTGCGCGGTGTCAATGCGGCCTGCACTGCATCGGCATCGAAGCCCATGGCAGCATTCAAGCGCACATGCACCGGCACACCACCGAAGAGTTCCACGGTAGGCGCATAACAATCGTAGGCCGGATCCACGATGATGACCTCATCGCCGGGGCTGACCAAAGCACCAAGCACGGTGAACAAGGCCTGTGTTGCCCCGGACGTTACCGTTACTTCAGTGGCGGGGTCGTAAGCGTGGCCATAGAGTCGCTGGGCCTTGTGTACGAGCGCCTCCCGCAAGGCCGGAAGGCCAGGCATCGGTGCATACTGGTTGTGCCCTGCACGCATGGCGGCATCCACCAGATCGAAGAGCTTATCGTCGAGCGGGAAATCAGGGAAACCTTGCGAAAGGTTGATGGCGCCGGTCTCCTGCGCCAGTTGACTCATCACGGAAAAGATGGTGGTACCCACGTGCGGAAGTTTGTCCGCCAAGTGGATGGTTCGTAGTGCAGTGCTCATGGGTATGGGG
>JBBEDG010000107.1:0-5997 GCA_040881405.1 Flavobacteriales bacterium
TTCCGGTTGTGGTGGTGGTGGTGGTGGTACGGGTGGTGGTGGTGCGGGTGGTGGTGGTGCCAGTAGTACCGGTTGTGGTACCTGTGCTCATGTCCATTCCCTTTTCATCCACACGCACCTTCACGTCGAAGCCTACTCCGGGCATGCCCATTGTTATGTTGACGTCCTCGCTGGTGCCATCACCAACGAGCTCCTCCTCCACCACTGTTACGGTCGTCACTTGGCCTACACCTCCCACCTCAACTTTCTGTGTGATGTCCGTGGCGCCAGGCGTAACGGTGACCGCCGGTGTAATGGGTGCGACCGGGACAGTAGTATCCTCCACGAAGGTGGCTGGTGCCGGCTTCTCGGCGACCGTTGGTGCAGCGGTGCCCAAGGCAGCTTCACCAGTGGGACGGAACACGAGCTCCCCCTTCTTATTGGTGGTTATCATCACCGTGTATTCCATACCCAAGGGCAGGTAGAGCGACTTGCGCATTTGCGGAACGGAGTTGTCCGCAAATCGCACCATGACCACAGGTGACTCGTTCCGCAGACCGGTGGCGACAACCCGCGATGCAGGCTCTGGATTCTTGACATCTCCGTCCACGACCAGCGTGAACTTCGATCCGTCCTCAGCGAAGAGGACCAGGTCCGTGGTCTGGGCCTGTGTGGCGGATGCAGCGATGATCGCTGCAAAAGCTAGGGTAACAATGTGTTTCATGGCAGTTGGGAAAGGTTGGCGAAGTTAGACTTTGGGGCTGCGTTGGCAAGTGGCATGCCAAAGGGCAGAAGCTCTAGCGTGAGCTGCGATCATTGCTGCGTACCCAAGCGCTCCGGCACATGATTCGCATCTTCGCACCGCAATTCCAGACCACCTGCTCATGCGCAAGATCCTGATCCTGGGTGCCGGTCGTTCGGCGTCATCGTTGATACACTACCTCATACAACATGCCAGCGAGCAGGAATGGCGAGTGACAATAGCGGACCGGGAAGAACCACAAGCGCGGAGCTTGATACCGTCGGATACTGCGGTGGCTGTAGCTATCGGATTGGACGCCACCAATGCCGAAGCCCGCGCGAACATCATCGCTGAACATGATCTGGTGATCAGCATGCTGCCGGCCTTCATGCACATCGATGTGCTTCAGGATTGTTTGCGCCTGAAGAAGCATGTGATCACCCCAAGCTATGTGCCCGATGCTCTTTGGGCCATGGATGCGGACTTCAAGGCTTCAGGTCTTGTAGTGCTCAATGAGATGGGATTGGACCCCGGCATCGACCACATGAGCGCCATGCGGATCTTGGATCGTGTGCGTGGGCAGGGTGGCGAAATGGAAGCCTTCGAGAGCTACACCGGTGGACTTGTAGCGCCCGAGAGCGACACGAACCCCTGGGGCTACAAATTCAGCTGGAATCCGCGCAATGTGGTCCTTGCCGGGCAGGGCGGCGCGGCAAAATACATCCGCGATGGGGTCACCAAGTACATCCCCTACCACAAGCTCTTCCAGCAGACGGTACACATCGACGTTCCCGGGCTGGGTGCCTTCGATGGTTACGCCAACCGCGACTCGCTGAAGTACCGCAAGGCCTATGGCATAGAAGGGATCCCCACGCTGGTGCGCGGCACGTTGCGCAAGGCAGGCTATTGCAAGGCCTGGGATGTGTTCGTTCAACTGGGTTGTACCGATGACGGTTTCATCATGGAATTGCCAGCAAGCGCCAGCTGGAACCAATACCTGAGCGCCTTTCTATCAAATGCCAAAGAGCAGGACACGCGCAGCTCTCTTTCGAGCTACCTGGGCATTCCCGCATCAGGCGATGTGATGGACATGCTGGACTGGCTGGGGCTGTTCAGCGATCGTGCGATAGGTGTTGAAGGACGCTCGCCTGCAGCAACGCTGCAACACCTGTTGGAAGAGAAGTGGATGCTTGGCCCAACGGACAAGGACCTTGTAGTGATGTGGCATCGTTTCCAGTACCAATTGGATGGAGAACAGCACGTGCTGCTTGCGTCGTTGGGGGTGATCGGCAAGGACCGCACCCAAACGGCCATGGCACGGACGGTCGGTTTGCCCATAGCCATGGCCTGCAAGCTGGTGCTGAACGGCAAGGTGGAAGAACGCGGAGTGCTCATGCCCTTGAAGCCGAGC
This sequence comes from Flavobacteriales bacterium, assembly GCA_040881405.1. Lineage (GTDB taxonomy): Bacteria > Bacteroidota > Bacteroidia > Flavobacteriales_F > PHOS-HE28 > PHOS-HE28. The sequence continues at coordinate 2,133 of JBBEDG010000107.1, forward strand.
TTGTACAACCCCATCCTCGATGAACTGGAGGAGCACGGGATCGTGTTCCGTGAGGAAGTGGTCGGTTGAACCAAAGCTCAGAAACCAACCATCAGGTCGCTGATGAGCGCGCGGTACTCCGGTGAATAGTCGAAGGGGCCGCTTGCTTCGATGGTGAGTTCCGTGTTCTGCACTTGTGTCGCAGTGAAAGTAAAATCCAGCAATAGGCGCTTGGCAGGCCTGTGTGGCACATAGCGAACCGCACAGCGACGGCTAGGGGCCAGACCGATCCGTGCCGCTTCCTGAAGCATCTCCACTTCCCGGTTCAGGGGAAGGATGACGGCAAAGCGGCCCGCTGGTGCCAGCGTGCGCTGCACTACTTCCAGCAATTGCGGGAACAGCAATTCCTCGCTGTGCTTTGCCAAGCCGATGCGAGGGTCGGGCGAAGTGGAGTAGCCTGCGTAATAGGGCGGATTGCAGATGATGAGGTCGAAGGGCGCGGTGGTCCGCATGCGCCGGACATCCATGCGGTGCACTCGGATGCGATCCGCCCACGGGCTTGCCGACGCGTTCTCCGCAGCCTGTGCGGCCGATGCTTCGTCGATCTCCACAGCATCGATCAATGCGGTGGCATTGCGCTGTGCCGCGATCATTGCCAGAACACCCGTACCGGTGCCGATATCGAGGATGTGCGATGCCCCGGCGTATTCCACCCATGAACCGAAAAGGATACCGTCAGTACCAACCTTCAGGGCACAGCGGTCCTGCTGGATGGTGAATTGTTTGAAGCGGAAAGAAGGCTTGGGCATCGTGGTACCAGAGGCCGGAGTCCTAGGTATCGTTAGTGGACTATTCTTCCAGGTACAGATCCAACAAACCCGGCGGGGTGCGCACCACCATCACATTCTGTTCGGGATCGATGCCCACGATGATCTCGTCGGCCAGGGGTATCATGATCTCCTTGGCACCGTGCTGGATCACCATCACAGGGTTGTTTTCGGTACCCTCCATGCCAACCACCTCACCAAGCTCACCGTGTTCTTCGTCGCTAACGAGCATACCGATGCAATCGTCCGGGTCCCAGCTTTCGTCGCTTCCATCGGACAAAAGGCCCGGAGGTGCATAGATGTCCCGTCCTACCAGCATGCCAGCGCCTTGGGGATCCTCGAAGTCATCGAATTTCACCAATATGCCCGAACGACCTTGATCGCGCAAACTGTTAAAGAAGAAAGGCACCTTCTGCCCTTCGATATCAACGAACAGCGAACCGGTGTGTACAAGCTCGTCCAGGTCCACGTCCTCCAAGTGGACCGTGAGTTCGCCTTGGTTGCCCCAGGGCTTGCCCAGTTTGCCGATGCGTTGCAGGCTTTCCAGATCCATTGGGCCAAGGTAGATATGGCGGACCGTTGATCGTAAGAAAGGTGAGGAGGAATTCGATCCACCAGCCCCATCCCTCCCGATACATATCGGCACCGCCCCGAAGGGACGGCATGTGTTTGGACCGAATAGCCGAAAGAAAAGCTTGATCCACACAATGAAAAAGGCCCGTGCTCCAAAGGAACACGGGCCTTTCGGTATAAAGCGCGGTATTACTCGGCTGCTGGAGCTTCGTTTTCAGCTGCTGGAGCTTCGCCTTCGGCAGCTGGAGCCTCTTCGGTCTCCATGGGCTCGATGACAGGAGGAGCGCTCAATGCAGCAAGCTTCGCACTAAGAGCAGCGGCCATATCGGAAGCCTTCTTCTTCTCGGCTTCAATGCGTGTCTTGTGGGCGGCGTCCTTACCTTGGGCAAGACCGCTCTTCTTGGCTTCGATCTTCGTGTTCTTCTCGTTCAACCAGCTGTCGAAGCGGCGATCGGCCTCCTCCTGGGTGAAGGCACCTTTCTTGACACCGTTGGAAAGGTGGTTCTTGTATACCACACCGGTGTAGCTAAGGATCGCGCGGCAGGTATCGCTCGGCTGGGCACCTTTCTGGAGCCAGTCGAGGGCCTTGTCACGATCCACCTCGATGAAAGCGGGGTTCTGATTGGGATCGTATGCACCGATCCGTTCGATGTATTTCCCGTCGCGTGGTGCACGGGAATCAGCCACTACAACATGGTAGTATGGCTGGCCTTTCTTGCCCTTTCTCTGAAGGCGGATGCGAGTTGGCATGTCGCTGGTTGTTTGGTTTCCCCGGAATTGGGGGTGCAAATGTGCGGGATCTTTGGGAGAAATGCAAAGGTGCCATTGGCCATTGGCCATTGGCCCTTGGCTACTAGCTGCTGAACACAAGGCTCGGCGTAAGTGCGTTGGGGCGCTGTGGGAACTGCACCTTTGCGGGGATGCGTTCCTACTTCCCCCTCCTGCTCCTATTCGCCTCCAACGCCTCGGCCCAGACCCTTGTCGAACCGACCCTGATCCCTCGCCCGGCGGCGATGTCGGTTGTAGCTGGCACCTGCGACCTCACCTGCGGATGGACCATTCGTGGAGACATGGCCGAACTGACGGGCCTGCTCGGCAGCGAGACCGCTGAGATGCAGCAGCGAAGACCTGTCGACTGCGAACGCTCATTGGTGATCGAACTCGCTCTCTTCTCACCGGATACGCTCCTGCCCCCAGAGTGGTATACGCTCACTGTTGAACGAGAACGCATCCGATTGACCGCCACCACAGAAGAAGGTCTATTTCGCGGAAGCCGGACCCTGATCCAGTTGCTTGAACAAGGCATCGAAACGGGTGCCCTCCCCTGCATTACCATCACCGACTGGCCGCGTTTCCCGTGGCGCGGTATGCACCTGGATGCTTGTCGCCACTTCTGGTCGGTGGAGTTCACCAAAAAGTACATCGACCTGCTGGCCCGCTATAAGATGAACAGCTTCCACTGGCACCTCACCGAGGACCAGGGCTGGCGGATCGAGATCAAGAAATACCCAAAGCTTACCGAGGTTGGTGCTTGGCGCAATGGGAGCCAGATCGGACCCTACGCCGCACAGACCTTCGATACGCTGCGCTACGGTGGTTTCTACACCCAAGATGATATCCGCGAGGTGGTGGCCTACGCTGCGGCGCGGCACATCACCGTGGTGCCGGAGATCGAGATGCCGGGGCATGCCATGGCAGCGTTGGCGGCCTATCCGCATGTAGGCTGCACGGGCGGGCCGTATGAGGTGCAGCGCGGCTGGGGTGTGTTCGAGGATGTGTTCTGCGCGGGCAACGACAGCACCTTTGCCATGCTGGAGGATGTGCTCACCGAAGTGATGGACCTATTCCCCGGAGAATACATCCACATCGGCGGCGACGAATGCCCCAAAACGCGCTGGAAGGAATGCCCCAAGTGCCAGGCGCGCATACAGGCCGAAGGCTTGAAGGACGAGCACGAGCTCCAGTCGTACTTCATACAACGGATCGAAAAGTTCGTGAATGATCGGGGCCGGAAGATCATTGGCTGGGACGAGATCCTGGAGGGCGGGCTGGCGCCGAACGCTGCCGTGATGAGCTGGCGCGGTACTGAAGGAGGGATCGCTGCGGCCAAGGCAGGCCACTATGCCGTAATGAGCCCCGGCAGCCACTGCTACTTCGACCATTACCAAGGCGACCCGGCCAACGAACCATTGGCGATCGGTGGGTACACCACTGTGCAGAAGGTGTACAGCTACGAACCGATCCCGGAGGCGCTCAGCGACGCGGAAGCGAAGTACATCCTGGGCGCGCAAGGCAACGTGTGGACGGAGTACATCCTGACGCCGGAACATGTGGAGTACATGGCCATGCCGCGCATGCTGGCGTTGGCGGAGGTGCTGTGGACACCGAAGGAGAAGCGGGATGAGGCGGACTTCATACAACGAGCGGAAGGCGAGTTCTCGAGGTTGAAGGCAATGGGTGTGAATGCGAGCAAGAGCCTTTACCAG
>JBBEDG010000108.1:0-5950 GCA_040881405.1 Flavobacteriales bacterium
TCAACGCATACTCCATTTCCGATAGCCATCGGCCTATCCCTTGGGCTTCTTCTTTCCGGATGCGGTGGCTCCGGAGAACCCGCGGTCACCGTTCCAGCCACGGACACCGTACCACAGGGTGACCAAGTGCTGCGCGTCGGCGGCCGGCTCTTCAGCGTGCCCTCTCCGATCCAATCGGCCTTGGCCGTGCGAGATGCCGGTCTGGCCTATCAGCGCGACGCCCTGATGTCCTTGGAAAAGGGCGCTGGGCTCACCGGTCGTACCGAACAGGCCTTGGCTTTGGGTATATATGGTGCCGATATGGCCTATGCCACCGCGCACGAGGATGGACAACGCACCCTGGCCACCTTGCAGGCCATCGAGCGTTTGAGCGCCAGCTTGGAATTGAGCAATGCCTTCGATAAGGCACTTCTGGATCGATTCCGCGACAACCTGTCCAATGAGGATAGACTGCTACGCTTCAGCGGTGCGGCCTTCCGCGCGGCTGACGAGTACCTGAAGACCAACGAGCGTGACGATGTGAGCGCCTTGGTGCTCGCTGGTGGTTGGCTGGAAGCGTTGCACCTTTCGCTTGCCGACCCCAAGGCCGGCGCCTCGAAGGCCATTGTGGATCGGGTGGGCGAGCAGATCACCACCCTGGACGGGCTGGTGGAATTGCTGAGCAGCTTCGATGGCGATGATCGGACAAAGGCGCTTGTTGCTGGTTTGAAGGAGCTTCAAGCGGAGTTCAAGGGCATCTCGATCCAGTACACCTTCGAACCGCCGGTGACCGATCGCGAAGCGCGTACCACCTTCATCAACAGCACAACTTCGGTGTCCATCGCTGCGGACCAGCTGAGCACCATCGCTGCCAAGGTCGCTGCTATACGTTCATCCTTGTTCGTTTGACCCCATGCACAGGATCATCCTCCCCCTTCTTTTCGTGGCCGCGACCCATGTGGCGCATTCCCAGTCCATCTGCGGTCCCATCGCTGATCGTTGCGAACAGCATATCACGTCCAACTACATCCCGGACGGTCAGTTCTACCGTGCCTTGCTGCAAGGTGACGACATGGCCGAGTTCGGTCTCACCCTGTTCGGTGGCACCACCTACAGGGTGGCCGCTTGCAGCGGAGAAGGCGATGGCAACCTGGTGTTCAACGTGTACGACCGCGATCGGAACCTGCTGTTCACCAATTCCGCCCACGGCAATGCGCCCTACTGGGACTTGGCCATCGCCAATACCCTCGATGTGACCATCGAAGCATCGCTGGATGCCTCCAAGGCGGGCAGTGGATGTGCGGTGATGCTCATCGGTTTCAAAAAATAGCGCGCTCGTTCGCCAACTCCCGCAACCTTGCGACGCCCCTCCCGTAAAGAGGGGCGTTCGTATTTCCGGTACTCAACGGGGGGGTGTTCCATCATGAGCGAAAAAATACTCAAGGCATTGCTGCAGCTGTTCGCGATCATCGCCAAGGGCGATGGTCTGCAGGAAGGTGCGCGGCCCGAGAACGCTTCGATCCTGGAGCGTTTCCTACGCAAACAATTCAGCCCCGAAGTGTCGGCCTCGCACATGGCGCGGTACCAGACCTTTGTGCAGGCATTCCACGCCAGCGGTGGTCAAAGCCGCAACGGCAGGAAACGCACCTCGCTCAACTCGGTGAAGGTGCTGAAGATCTGCACCCAGGTGAACGAGGAACTCAATCAGCGCCAGAAATTCGTGGTGTTGGTGCATCTACTGGAGTTCATCCGTGCCAATGGCGAGGTCAGCGCACAGGAACTGGACTTCGTTAGCACCGTGGCCGAGACATTCAACATCGGACAGGATTATTTCCGACGCTGTCGCACGTTCGTTGAGAAACGCAATGCGGAACGCGAGGATGCGGCGCACCTGCTCTACATCGATGGGGCAGCGCAGAACACCCACGAGAAAGCGAAACATTTGCATGCACACGGATTGCAAGGCGATCTGCGCGTTCTGCACGTGCCCAGCGTGAACCTCTTCGTAATGCGCTACTCCGGCGAGGAGGAGGTGCTACTGAACGGGCAGTCCATGGACCGCGACCAGCACTACGTGCTCAGCAACGGTACCAGTGTGCGCCCGCCCAGTGGCGTGCCCATCTATTACAGCGACATCCTTGCTTCGTTCATGAGCAAGGTTGACAAGCCGCGCATCGTATTCAAGGCCAAGGCCATCGGGTACACCTTCCCGAACGGACGGGTAGGGCTGCACGAATTGAACATGGCCGAAGCCGGTGGCAAGCTCATTGGCATCATGGGTGGCAGTGGCAGTGGAAAAAGCACCCTGCTGAACATCCTCAATGGCAACATCGTGCCCAGCAAGGGGGAGGTCACCATCAATGGTGTGGATGTGCACCGCGACCGTGCTCGCATCCGGGGCGTGATAGGACACGTGAGCCAGGACGACCTGCTGATCGAGGAACTCACCGTATTCCAGAACCTGTTCTACAACGCAAAGTTGTGCTTCGGTGATCTGGACAAGGAACGCATCACCCAGCGCGTGTTGCGCGTGCTGCAGAGCCTGGGCCTCTACGAAACCCGCGACCTCCGTGTGGGCAGCCCCATGGACAAGACCATCAGCGGGGGCCAGCGGAAGCGCCTCAACATCGCATTGGAACTGATCCGCGAGCCCAGTGTGCTCTTCGTGGACGAGCCCACCAGCGGCCTCAGCTCACGCGATTCGGAGAACATCATGGACCTGTTGAAGGAGCTGGCATTGAAAGGCCGGCTCGTCTTCGTGGTCATACACCAACCTTCATCGGACATCTTCAAGCTCTTCGACAAGTTGCTGCTGATGGACCAGGAAGGGCATCCTGTTTATTATGGTGATCCGGTGGATGCCGTGGTCTACTTCAAACGAGTGACAGGCCAGGTGAACAGTGAAGTGGGGCAATGCACTGCCTGCGGAAATGTGAACCCCGAGCAGATCTTCAACATCCTTGAGGCCAAGCTGGTGGATGAGTACGGCAACGAGACCGACCAGCGCCGCATAAGCCCCGAGGCATGGAACGAGGTGTTCCATGCACAGAGCCAAGGCCGAATTGCCCAGGTGCCCGATGAGGATACCATCCCCAAGAGCACCTTCGCCATACCGCATAAGCTGCGTCAACTCGAGGTATACTTCAAACGCGACCTACTCAGCAAGCTGGCCAACCGCCAGTACGTGTTGATCAATCTGCTGGAAGCGCCTGCCCTGGCCTTCCTGATGGCCTTCTTCCTGAAGTTCCATAAGGTGGGCTTGGGCGAAGTGGGGGAATACGTCTACCGTTCCAACGACAACGTGCCCCAATTCCTGTTCATCTCGGTCATCGTGGCGCTTTTCCTTGGGCTTACCGTAAGTGCGGAGGAGATCATCCGCGACCGCAAGATCCTGCAACGCGAGAAATTCCTTGATCTAAGCTGGGCCTCCTACCTGATGAGCAAGGTGGGGCTCATGTTCGGCATTTCGGCCATCCAATCACTGCTCTTCGTGCTTGTGGGTACCCACGTACTGGGCATCGAAGGGCTCACCTTCGCCCATTGGTTGTTGCTCTTCAGCATTTCCTGCTTCGCCAATGTGCTGGGTTTGAACGTGAGCGCAAGCTTCAACAGCGCCAAGGTCATCTACATCATGATCCCGGTGCTCATCATTCCCCAACTGCTCTTCAGTGGCATCATTGTCAAGTTCGACAAGCTCCACCCTTGGTTCGCATCGGAGAAGAGCGTTCCATGGATCGGCAACATAATGGCGTCCCGGTGGGCCTATGAGGGCATGGCGGTCGCTCAGTTCATGGACAACGCCTACGAGCGTGAGTTCTACGACTTCGACCAGCGGATGAAGAACGCCAATTGGAAGAAGGACCTGTGGGTGAAGGAGCTTGGCAACCGGGTGAGCGGTCTGCGGCAGGTGCTCAACGGGCACGGAGAGGATATCGATGTAGAACGCAGCACGGCCCTTTTGCGCAACGAGCTTGAAAAGGAGGCACGTCGTATGAAGGGCGTGGATACCCGCGCGTTGGCGAACATGTGGCCCGGTAAGTACACCGCTGCCGATCTTGATGCGGTGCAAGACCTGTTGGGCCACCTCACCCGCCACTACCGAAGCGTCTACAAGGAGGCCGAGCGTGGCAAGGAGGAACGCATCGCGGAACTCACCAGTACGCCTGCCCGGAAAACGTCATATTTCGCCCTGCTCGATAACCACCGCAACGAGAGCTTGGCGGATATGGTGACCAACAAGAACGACGTGAACGTGATCGTGGAGTACCGCGGAGAATTGGTGCAGAAGAGCGACCCGATCTACTTGGTGCCGCAGGAAGGCAACATCCTCTCAGCGCATTTCTACGCACCGAGCAAGATGGTGTTCGGCAGTCCTGTTCCTACGCTTTGGGCCAACGTGCTCATGCTTTGGGCCATGAGCCTTGCGTTGACATGCGCTCTCTACGCGGAACTATTCCCGCGCCTCTCCAAACTATTGGCCCGGGCAAGGGGGAGGTCCTAACAGCCGCCCCAATATCCTTTGAAGGGAGGTCTCCGGATCTGTTCTTTCTGGAATTCTTTCACGTTGCGCCTGCCCTGGCCCTCGAACCGGGGAGTGCCTACGCGCGAATTCCCGAATGAAGCATCGGCGCATTAGAAGCCGTGTGGCGCATTTGAAGTGATCGGGAACAGTATCCCAAAGCTCACTTTCCGTCCACCTCTTCGATCTGGATCATGCGGAAAGGCACGTTGATGATGCCCGCATAGTCCTCGCCGGCTTCCAACATATCCTCGTCGTCCTCCTCGTAGTGCCACAGCACGGAGACTTCGTTCCCTTGTGCCCTGATGCCTTCCAATTTCTTGAACAGGTCCAGGATGCATTTGGATGAACTGGTGTTGAAGTACTCCAGCTGCACACTCAGCACGGTCTTGCCCGCTGAAGTGCGGCCATAGCGGTCCACCCAATCGATCAAGGGCTTGTAGAAATCAATTGAATTCTCGGGTATCGAACGCCCCTTCAATTCCAAGTTGCCCGAAGCGGGGTCGAACTGGACATGTGGAGTTTTACTGGTACCTTCCAACTGTAGGAGATCCATGGTCTGTGCTGGTCTTAGGTTGTCACGTTCACATTCAGGCTGAAGAAGGCACTGTCCTCGTTGAAAGGTACGAATCCATACTCCAGTTTGCCTCCGCTCTTGCGGGCAATATCGATCATGCCCAATCCGCCGCCTCCGCGCTCGCCGAACTGTCCGTTATTTAGCGTGGTGCGGTAGAACTCGCGCAATTCCTCGGGCGTCATCGCATTGATACGGTCCATGTGCTCCTTGACCCGGTTCACATCGTTGCCAGCCATGAAATTGCCGGTCAGGATGGAATACCCGTCCTCCAATTGGGCGATCATCACAACACCGTGAGGCTCCGTTGCGGAGGGAAGCACAGCTTGTTGCGGGGCAGGGCGTTTGTTGTGGTGGTAGAGGTTCTGAAGGCATTCCATCACCACATTGAACACCCGTTTACGGGCCTTGGCATCCGGTTCGATCACCTCCATCTTACGTTCCACCAAGCCAAGCAGTGCGGTCACCAGCTCGCTGGATAGATCACCCTTGAATGAAAGCAGGACCCGCTGGCGTTCGAGGGCATCGTACAGGTCGTAGATACGTTCGATCATGCGCGATGGGACAGGGCGTGGAGGTTCATCGGTCACAAAGCAAGTGGGAGGGGCCTTGTTCCAGCGGGGGCTTCCGTGGTAGTTATCCACGTATTTGTCAACCCAGCAAAGGGGAAGGGCTACATTCGCGATCCCGAAGTGGGAAGGAAGCCAATGGGTTGGTACAGATCATGGTTCGGAACCCGCTATTATGCGTTGCTCTACGGGCATCGCAACGAGCATGATGCGCAGCTTTGGGTGGACGCCATCCTGGGTCGCTGGTCCATGCCCAAGGGGGCACGTATCCTGGATATGGCATGTGGTCGCGGCAGGCACGCAGGATGG
>JBBEDG010000109.1:0-5914 GCA_040881405.1 Flavobacteriales bacterium
TCAATATGAACCCTTTGTCGATGTTTCCCCGTCGGCGCCAGCCGCGCAGTTGCATCCATCCGCTGGCCATTGCGGATCGGTAAGGTTTCATCTTGTTGCTCCATGCCGTGCCGATGGCGCTGCCTGGTGTGATCACCAATGCCTTGCGAAAGCGTTCCTTGGGTGTGTCCTTGGTGATCTGCTCCCACGCGGGGAGTTCAAGTCCGGTGGCTTCCAGCACCGTGTTCATATTCGCCACAGCTCCATGTACCAGTATGGGACCGATCGACGGATCGATGCCGCTCAGGACACGTTGTGCTTTGCCCAGGCTGTAAGCGCTGATGATGGAGCAGACATTCTCCGCAGCATTAGCCCGCCACCACGCATTGATCTCGTTGAATACTTCCTTGGGGTCTTTCCAACGGTAGATGGGCAGACCGAAGGTGCATTCGGTAATGAACGTGTCGCAGCGCACCGGCTCGAACATATCGCTGATGCCATCCGCATGGCGCTTATGGTCGCCGGTGGCCACCCACACTTCACCTTTGTGCTCCACGCGCACCTGTGCACTCCCGGGTATATGTCCGGCTGGATGCAGGCTGAAGCGCACGCCATTCACGGTGACCGCTTCCCCATAGGTCAATGCATCGATGCTCAGGTCATCGCCGTAACGGGCATGCATCAAGGGCTTGGTGATCGGGCTGCACACATAGTGGCCGCTTCCCCTGCGGGCATGGTCGGCGTGGGCATGGGTTATGATCGCCTTGTCCACACCGCGCCAAGGGTCTATGTACACATCGGCAATGGGGCAGTGGATGCCCCTCGGGGTGAATTCCAATAAAGCTGTCGATCGCATGTGCTCAATATAACGTGGCGGAGGACCAGTTCTTGGTGGACCGGATGAAGGAGCCTAGGTTCCCGGTGTATCTGTGGATTTCGCCGAACATGCTACATTCGGGACATGATGGAGGTTCGGAAAAAAGTCTGCAAGGAGTGCGGCGAGCCTATCGTGGGGCGTACCGATAAGCGCTTCTGTTCGGATGCTTGTCGCAATCTGTTCCACTACCACGCGAACAACGCACCCATCAACTATGTGCGTAACGTGGTCAATATCCTCAAGCGGAATAGGAGGGTCCTTTCAGAATTGAACAAAGGCCAGGATGGAAAGGTGAAGGTGCACCGCGAGAAGATGGTGGAGCGTGGCTACAACTTCCTGTACCACACCAACATCTACCGGACCAAGGCCGGCAATACCTACGTGTTCTGTTTCGAGCACGGCTACTTGGAACTCAGCGAAAGCTGGTTCATGCTCGTGCGAAGGGACGAATACTTGGAACGATCCGGTGACCGGATGGACTGAGTCTTGGCCTCAGCTCGCAGCCCAGATCAGCAGCACAACGGTCGCAAGGACCATCAAGGCGACCAGCACAGGGCCTCCGATCTCGTTCTGTTCAGCTTCTTCTGGAAAGTGGCCTTCGAAGTGGTGGTCGCTCATCGGTGCATAAGTTCGATGGGCAAATATAGCAACGTCGGTTCCTGAACGGCGAACGACCAACAGTACTGCTTATCCACAAAGCGATGATCGCAGGATGCCGGTCAGCGGGTCAGTTCAGGCTGAAGGTGGGTTGGCGCAGCACCATGCGTGCTATGACGGCACTCTCGTTATGGCGCATACGCTGGATCATGTCCTTCACATGCTCGTCCAACTCGCGGTCGCTAAGCCGCGCTAAGTCCTTGTAGACCGGCAGGCTGCTTCTGCTCTTCAGGATGAGTGCTATTTTGTAGGTGCGTGACATGGTGTTGTAATGATGACGCAGCACTGGGACATAAGGATGCCTCCAAAGAGCGTGCGGAGGCGAGTTTTGCGGGGAACGGTCGACTCTCGGTGGAGAGTGGTCGTTCACAGGAGTGGATACGATCGGCCTCGGCTTGGATAGGCTGGTGACCAAGCAAGAAAAAGGAGCATGGGGGTGGATAAGGACGACCTTGTACTTGCAGGACATTTTATCCGAACGGGGCCGAATTTGTTCTGGGACTCGTACGACAAGGTCGCCCACGTCCGGGGTCGGCTATCCCTTTACGGGGTAAGCCTAAGGTCAAAGCCCTTGTTCTTGCTTCGCATGAACGGGCTTTTCACCAGGTCGGGGAGAAAGGATCCGAAGCATCGACTTCCACGTCCCGAACGTAAGGCTCTTCCGGGCTGAGCCACACCCCGCGTTCAGAGCAGTAAAGATGAACGGGGCTGACAGTAGTTGGATAAGGCTCAGGCGTCGAACTTGTAGCCGATGCCCTTGATCGTCTTGATCCGCTCGTCGCCGATCTTCTCGCGCAGCTTGCGGATGTGGACATCGATGGTGCGGTCGCCAACAAAGAGTTCGTTGCCCCATATTTGGTTGTAGATCTCGTCGCGCTTGAAGACCTTGCCAGGTTTGCTCATCAGCAATACCAGCAATTCGAATTCCTTCTTGGGCAATTGGAGCTCCTGGTCCTTGGCATAGACCATCACTTTCTCGAGGTCCACTTTGATACCATTGGATTCCAACACATGCCCCTCAGGCCTTTCAGCGCTGCTGCGTTTTAGTAGGGCCTTAACCTTGCTCACGAACACCTTTGGGCGCACTGGTTTGGTGATGTAGTCATCAGCGCCTGCCTCGAATCCTGCGATCTGACTGTAGTCCTCTCCACGAGCTGTAAGGAAAGTGATCACAGTGCTCTTGAATTCCTGCAGCTGCCGAAGCTGCATACACACTTCCACCCCGTCCATACCCGGCATCATGATATCCAGCACGATCAGGTCGGGTCTGTTCGCCTTGGCGATCTTTATGGCGTCCTTACCATTGAGGGCGGTGAGCACCTGATAACCCTCCCGTTCCAGGTTGTAACGCAGCAGATCCACTATGTCCTGCTCATCGTCCACCAACAGGACTTTTTGTGCCAATGCTCCCGCCATGATGTCTTCTGTTCTTCGCTGCAAAGGTGGGCCGGTGTACATCGATGGAGTGTTAAGGTGCGGTCAAATGTAGGTTAATGACCTGCGTTGTTCCGGGCCGTTATCATAGCCTTGAACGAAGGTCAAGAGTGCACCCGCGCAACGCACCTGCCATTGCTTCCGCTGCTCTTATCCAACACATGTGGAAAAGCGGGAGCTGCTCAGTTGGTTGTCCGCCGTACGGCGGATCCCGAGCTGAATGTCGCGGGTTCACCCCGATACCGTATCGGGGCCTGTCTCTGCTCCGGTCCTTTGTATTTCCCCGAGTTCAAGGATCGAAGCCTTTCCGGAAGGGCGTCTATCTTTCGCCCCTTAACAGAACGGACCATGGCATACGGACTTCTTAAAGGCAAGCGCGGCATCATCTCCGGTGCTCTGAACGATCAAAGCATCGCATGGAAGGTGGCCGAATTGGCCCATGCCGAAGGCGCTTCCATCGTGCTCACCAATGCTCCGGTTGCCATGCGCATGGGCGAGATCAATGGTCTGGCCGAGAAGATCGGTGCACAGGTCATACCTGCCGATGCTACCAACGATACTGATCTGGCCTCCCTGTTCGCCGGCGCCCAGGAGAAGCTTGGCGGTCCCATGGACTTCGTGCTCCACAGCATCGGTATGAGCCCCAATGTGCGCAAAGGCCGGAGCTACGACAACCTGAACTACGAGTGGTACAAGCAGACCTTGGATGTGAGTGGCATGAGCTTCCACCGCATGTTACAAGCGGCCTACAAGGGCAATGCGCTCGCTGAAGGCGGCTCCGTATTGGCGTTGAGCTACATCGCGGCCCAACGCGTATTCCCGGACTATGGCGATATGGCCGATGCCAAGGCGCTTTTGGAGTCCATCGCGCGCAGCTGGGGTTACCGCTTGGGCAAGGAGAAGAAGGTGCGTGTAAACACCATCAGCCAAAGTCCTACCTGGACCACCGCCGGGGCAGGCGTGAAAGGCTTCGATGGCTTCTTCGGTTTCGCCGATGCCATGAGCCCATTGGGCAATGCACCTGCTGAAGATTGCGCCGCGTACTGCATTTCACTGTTCAGCGACCTTACCCGCTATGTCACCATGCAGAACCTGTTCCACGACGGGGGCTTCAGCACTACCGGAGTGACAGCCGAGGTGATGGCTAATTTCATGAAGGAGGAGTAGTGCTGGATAGTGCGGACAACACTTCGTGGACTTTGGCACTGGGTTGGCGTTGATGTGCGATCTACATTTGGATCCACCATGTCCACGCGATCCTCCTTCACGCTGTTCTTCACGCTGTCTTTCGTGATCCTCAGCTCCTCTTTCGATGCTTCGGCTCAGGGTGGCAAGTCCTTCCTGAAGGAAGGCGATGCATTCCGGAAGGAGATGCGACTCGAGGAGGCCTTGGAGAAATACGATCTGGCCGTTCGTGTCGACCCCAACCTCTTGAAGGCTTACCAGTCCCGTGCTGATGTTTACGAACTGCTGGGTAGACCGCTGGATTGTGCCCGTGATCGCCGGACAGTAGCGCTATTGGATCCATCGGAACCAGCATATGCTTCGTTAGCTGCAATGGCCTACTTGGAGGTTGATAGTGCAGCGGAGGCGCTTGCGCTGAGCGAGTTGTCCTTGCGGGTGGATCCCAAACACATGGCCGGGCTTCAGGCCAAGGTGCGCGCGGCATTGGCATTGGGTGACCTGGACAAGGCCGCGCAAGCTGCTGACGCGGCATTGGCACTGAAAGCGACAACGGATACCTACTACCTGCATGGTGTGGTGCGCACTGCATTGCGCGACTATCGCACTGCGGAATTCGATCTGGACAAGGTGCTGGAATGGAACCACATGTACGAACCCGCTTACGTTGCGCTGAGCGAGGTGCAGTTGGCATTGTACGAGCAGTACAGCGCTCCCACAATGCAAATGCGCACCTTGGAAAAGGCCATCGAAAAATGCACACGGGCCCTCGAACTGAACCCCCAAAGCACCGATGCCTTGTTCACCCGGAGCAAAGCCTTCGCCCTCCAAAAGGACTATGCGAAAGCCATCGATGATATAAGCCGCTGCATGGCATTGGGGCGCATGGACAGGTCCGTTTATTTCCAGCGTGCCTTGTACTACGATGGTTTCGGCCAGCACCAGAACGCGGTGAACGACCTCAATAAGATCTTGTTGGAAGACCCCAAGGATGTCCCCGTGCTGCTGCTCCGCGCCCAAAGTAAAGAGGCCAATCTGGACATGGAAGGAGCGCTGAAGGATTTGGAGAGCGCCCAAAAAGCCATGGATGGGAAAGTGGTATACGGAGTGGATGACCGTAAACGGATCGAAGAGTCACGCTTGCGTATCGCACAACAGGTTTACGAAATGAACCGCGAGAGCGACGCACCACGCCTCACCGTATTGGAACCATTCAGCCGCGACAGCGTGGCCAGTGTGTCGGCGTCCTTGTCATCCCTCAAGGTTTCCGGGCACATACTGGATAAGAGCCTGCTGAAGAGTATTACGGTCAATGGCAGTCCTGCCGAGTTCGCCAAGGATGAAAAGGACCCGCAGTTCTTTACCGTGATCCCGTGGGGGGCTGATGACCGCGAGATCATCGTGCAAGCCACCGATGTTTACGACAACCTCACGTCCACTGTGTTGAAGGTGGAACGTACGGAAGGCATTCCGCCAGCAGTGGCCATCACACTGCCCATTGCCACGGACGATAGGGTGATCACCATTGCTGCCGACAAGGAGTCAGTGTTCCTGGAAGGCAAGGTCACCGATGCGAGCCCGATCCGCCTCATCGCTGTTAACGGGATCAACGCAAGCTATGCGCCGGGCCAGATCGATCCGGAGTTCAGCATCAAGGTGGACGTGAAGGACAAGGACCGTTTCACCGTACGTGCTGAGGACCAATACGGCAATGCCACCGATGTGATGTATTTCCTGCAGCGCAAAGCGGAACCGGTGGTGGTGGCCAAGGCACCCGTTACCACG
>JBBEDG010000110.1:0-5869 GCA_040881405.1 Flavobacteriales bacterium
GGTGGAAGCGGGTAGTCCCTTGGTGGCGATCACCAATTTGAACATGGTATCCCTGATCGGGCCCCAATACGAGTGCTTTTTTGTATCGCGCTTCTGGCCCAGCTTATCCACTTTGAAATAGGCATTGAGGTCGCTCATGTTCACGCCATCGATGGTCAGGCGCTTGAAGGCGTCAACAATGCTGGGATATGGAGAGCGTGGTGGCATTGGGGCGAAGCAGGATGGGCGAGGAGAAGTGTGAATGTCGGAAGGCTGTCATATTTCGCTGCCACATTGGTGGTGCAGCGCTTTCATCGCATCAAGCTGGAAAGATCCCACGCCACCTCCGGCCGGTAGTGCAGCAAGCCTTTTTCGGCCAGCAGGGGAGAATGGATGTTGTTGGAATATACCTTGCCTGTGCCCAAACCTTGGGGCATATCCACTTTGAGTGTGGCAGTGAATTGGGCAATGGCGTTCAGGCCGATGCTGCTCTCCAGCGCCGAGGTGATCCACCAACGAATGCCGAGTGCTTCGGCCAATGCGATCCATTCGCTCGTGGCAGCCCAACCTCCCACCAGGCTCGGCTTGATCACGATGTACTGCGGCTTCAGGTTATCCAGCAGATCGCGTTTCGAGTCTGTGGTGTTCAGGCCGATCAGGTCCTCATCCAAGGCTATGGGTATCGGGGTGATCGCGCAGAGCTCGGCCATTAGTTCGTACAGGCCCGGCGCAATGGGCTGTTCGATACTGTGCACCTGCAGGTCCGCCAAACGCTGCAGCACCGCTGGTGCCTCAGCATAGCTGAAGGCACCGTTGGCATCAACGCGCAGGGTAAGGTCGGCGGCGCTGTATTCCTTGCGCACCGCGCTCAATAACTCCAGTTCATCCTCGATACCGATGGCACCGATCTTCATCTTCACGGTGCTGTTACCTCCCTCGATCTGTTCGCGGATGCGCTGCTTCATGGTGGCCTTGTCGCCCATCCACACCAAGCCATTTATCGGGATCGCGCTCCTACCCAAGGTGAAATCCGAAGGGAAGAGGTTCTTGGTGCCGCCCGCCTGTAGGTCCTTCAAGCATTGCTCCACAGCGAAGCGCACACTGGGCACATCCACCAGGTTGTTCGTCAGGCGTTGGTCCCAGTTCTCCGTGTTTTCACAGAGTTCGATCAGCTTCACACGGACATCCGCAGGGAACTCCTTACTGTGGCCGGGGAACAGCGCCGCTTCGCCGATGCCTTGGATCTCCGGCCGTGCATCGTCCCACGCGAAGAGGTACCACACGGTGCGTGCATCAATGCTGCCCTTGCTGGTGCCCAGCGTGAAGTGCGGGTGCAAGGTGTGTTCGATCCAACGGGCGCGTAGCATGCTCAACTTCAGGGTTCCAATTCCAAAACAGTCCTTCGACCATGGCTCATCCACGATACTCCTTCGGTGCGAGCTCCACTACACAAGCCACAGGCCCAGTGCAAAAGCGATCGCCGTGGCGAAAGTACCAAGCGCCAACTTCTTCAACTGCGGATCCAATGCGGCCGGGTCGTGCGTGCCGAGTACGCTGCGTAGGTGCGTTGCCAGGGCCGGTGTGGTAATGAGGAAACCCCATTGTTGCATGCCCCGGAAATGCAGGGCGGTGAACAACATCAAGCAGGTCAATCCCCCGACAACAAGCATTCCGTGGTAGCCCTTGGCCTGGTCGTAGCCAAGCCGCACGGCCAGTGTGATCTTTCCGCTCGCCTTGTCGTTGCGGATATCGCGCAGGTTGTTCACGTTGAGCACACCGGCACTCAGCAGACCGAAGGCTGTGGCAGGCAGGAGGAGGCCGGGCTCCAACTGCTGTGTATGCAGGTAGTAGGTGCCCAGCACACCAACAAGCCCGAAGAAGAGGAACACGCTTGCATCGCCCAAGCCCCCGTAACCGTAGGGGTTCTTGCCATAGGTATACTTCACCGCAGCGCCGATGGCCAGCAGGCCCAGCAGGAGAAAGACCAGCGTGGTGATGGTAAGACCCAACGCCGTGAAGATCAACCACAGTCCGCTTGCGAAAGCAAGTGCTCCGCAAATGAGCATGGCGCGTTTCATCGTTGCTGGAGGAATGGCGCCACTTTGCACGGCCCGCTGCGGACCAACGCGCTCGGCATTGTCGGTGCCATGCAGGTGATCACCCAGATCGTTCGATAGGTTGCTCAGGATCTGGAGCAGTATGGCAGTGAGGAGTGCCGCAACCATCACCACTGGTTCGAAGCCATCCGCAAAGGCCGCCAAGCCACTGCCCACAATAATGCTGCTCACCGCAAGGGGTAAGGTGCGCAGCCGGAAGGCGTGGAGCCAGGGGTTCATATCAGGGTCTTCTGTTGGGTCGGCGGCGAAGGTCGTAATTCCAAGATGTGTAGCTTCCGGCTCGCAAAACAACGCACGGCATGCTACGGACAACCACACTACTTCTTCTGTTCACGCCACTGGGTTCGCTTCAGGCCCAGGATACCTTTTCCATCGCTGCCGTGGATACGCTCACCGGCGAGGTGGGAAGCGCCGGTGCCAGTTGTGTGAACTTGTTCCAAGCGGGGATCACCGACCCGGGATTCCTTGCACAGCAATTGCCGGGTGTGGGTTCCATCAATACCCAGTCCTTCTACTTGGCAGCCAATCAGACCAACGCCATGGCTCGTATGCAGGCTGGGGATAACCCGGATGCTATCATGGCTTGGCTTGCGGCGAACGATGTACAGGGCAACCCCGCCCAACGCCAATACGGTGCTGCCAAGTTGTTGGGAAGCGGATCGGCTGCCGCCGGATATACAGGGGTCAATTGCCTGAGCTATGCGGAGCATATCACGGGCCCCAATTATGCCATCCAAGGCAACATCCTGCTGGGGCCTGAGATCCTCCAAGCCATGGAAGCCAACTTCCTCAACACCGAAGGAACTCTTGCGGATAAATTGATGGCGGCCTTGCAAGGTGCCAATGTGGTAGGGGCCGATACGCGCTGTGCGGCCAACGGCACCTCCTCGCTCTTCGCTTTCATTGAGGTGGCCCAGACCAATGATCCGTTCGATCAACCATCGCTCGCGTTGGGTGTGCGTTTGGGCAGCACAGGCGTGGAGCCGATCGATTCCCTACAGTCGATGTACAATGCCTGGGTGCTCGCCGCTGGTGTCCCGGAAAGGGTATCAGCACCAGCATTGCAGCTGCAACCCAATCCGGTCCTGGACCGCTTGTTCGTGGGTCTGCCAACGAAGGCGGCATTGCGTGGGGTGCAGCTGCTTGATGCTACCGGTCGCACCGTTCCGGTGCAGGTTCGGTCCATCGGAGACGGACGAATGGAACTATCGGTGGATCACCTGCGCCATGGCTACTACACCGTGATCGTTGAGCACGGGGACCAGCGTTCATACGGCCGTTTCGTGAAGCAGTAGCGGAGATCACTTCCGCAAGTCCCGGAAATACTCCCGCAACACCTTCGGGCTTATCTCGGCATCGGTGCGCACCACCAGTACTGCTGGCCCGTCGTGCGGGGCGTACAGCAGTTCCAAGGCATTCTTCAGCGAGGTTTTATCGAAGGCCTCGTAGCAGGGTAGGCCAAAGCTTTTGGCCAAGGCCATGGGGTCCCGGCCGTGCGGTGCATCGAACCACTTCAACAAGGCGGGATCCTTGTCCGGCCCTTCGATGTAGCGGAAGATGTTGCCACCGCCGTTGTCGATCACGATCACGCGGAGGTGCGGGCTGATGTGCTTGTTCCAGAAGGCATTGCTGTCGTAGAGGAAGGCCGTATCGCCTGTCAGCAGAGTGGTGGGTCGTTCGCTGGCGAAGGCGGCACCCACGGCGGTGCTGGTGCACCCATCGATGCCACTGGTGCCGCGGTTGCTGAAGTAGTGCATGCCCTGGCCACGCTCGAAAAGCTGCACGTAGCGCGCCGGGGTGCTGTTGGCCAGGTGGACCGCACTGCCCGCTGGGATGCGCTGCAGCACCTGCTCGAACACCGTGAGGTCACAGAAAGGTGCTGCTTGCAACAGCTGGTGATGCTTCGTAGTGGTCTGTTGGTCGATGTACTCCCACATGTATGCATAGCCGCTTTCAATGGCCTGCACCTGGGGCGCCACCTGTGCAAAGAAGATCTCCGGACTAACGGCGATGTCGTGCGTCAGGCTCTGGTAGGTGTCGTAATGGCGCTGGCCGGCATCGATGTGCCAGTGCTGTTCGGGCCGCCATTTCCGTAAAATGGTCTTCACGCGCTTGCTCACCACCGCTCCGCCGAAGGTCACCAGAATGTTGGGGATGTACTCGGGTCCGGGCGTTGGGCCATGATCCACTCCGGGCACGGGATCTGGTGCCATGGGCACGGCCTCGATCACCCTGTCGATGCAGTTGATGAAGGCGTTGTCGTGGAGGTTTGACGTGGCCTCGGTGAGCACTGCGCATTGGGGCAACTTGGCGAGGTGTATCAGTTGCTGTTGCAGGCCTTTGCTCCACAAACCCTGTCCGGCAAGGATGAGCACCTTGCGTTGGGTGGACAGTTGCTGGATCAGCCAGCGGGCATGCTCCGGCAGGATGAAGGACTCGGTCATCACCTGCGCAATGGTGCGCGTGGGTTCCGCGTGTGCTTCCTCAGTGCCGTAGAGCGGCTCCGAGAAAGGCACGTTCACATGCACCGGGCCTGCCACAGGGAGCAGGGTGGCATCGATGGCCTCGTTGATCAGGCGCCCACAGCTCCAGCGTGCAAGCTCATCGTTCATGAGGCGTGGCAGCTGCACGCTCTTGCGCATGTGCAGCGCCAGCACGCCTTGCTGCCGTATCGCCTGCCCTTCGCCCTGGTCCACCCACTCTTCGGGGCGGTCCGCGGTTATCACCAGCAAGGGAATGCGCTGGTAGAAGGCTTCCGCGATCGCTGGACCGTAGTTGAGGACTGCACTCCCACTTGTGCAGACCAGTGCAACAGGGCTGTGCAGCTGCTGCGCCATGCCGAGTGCGAAGAAGGCTGCACTGCGCTCGTCTATCACCTGCAGGCACTGGATGCCTTCCTGCTTGTTGAAGGCGATCACCAAGGGTGCGCTACGTGATCCGGGACTGATGACAACGTGCTTGATGCCCTTGGCTGCACAAAGGCGGGCGAGTTCTGCGGCGGCGAAATGGTCGGAGGTCGGCATCGGGGCCGCTAAGGTATCCTGCCCGCCAATGCCTCCATGGGTGCGGTCCATGTGCAGGCCTTCTGTTCCGTCTCCTGCCATTCGTCCTCGGCCTTGCTGCCTGCGGTGATGCCGCCGCCCACATGGATGTTCACTGTGTGCTCGAACGCTTGCAGGCAGCGGATGTTCACGTGCAGGGTCGTGGTGCCATCGATCTGCCAAGGCCCCCAATAACCGGCGTACAGTCCACGATCGTGGGGTTCATGCTCCAGGATGAATCGAAGGGCAGCTTCCCGTGGAGTTCCGCAGACCGCAGGTGTTGGATGCAGGGCCTGGGCAAGTTGTGCCAGGGTGCCCTTGCCCAACCTGCCTTGCAGGCGTGTGTGCAAATGGGCCACAGGGCCAGCTTGCAGTACTGAAGGATCACCGGTCCTGAGATCCTGAACAGAATGCCTCTCGAGCACATCCCGTATCCCGTTGGTCACCAATTCCTGTTCGTCGCGCTCTTTGGCCCCCCATTGCTCTGCGTTCTTGGGGGCACTTTCCCAAGCTTGTGTGCCTGCTATGGAGTCCACGGTCACCAGGTCGTTCTCTGCATGTATCAAACGCTCCGGCGAAGCGCCTAGCCAGGTGCCGAACTCTGGGCAGTTCATCAGGCAAACGAAGGCCTTGGGGCGACGTTCCAGCGCTTCCATGAAAAGTGCTGGCAAGAGGACAGGGTCGAATTGTACTGTAACGGTGCGCGCGAGTACCACTTTGCGTAACTCTCCT
>JBBEDG010000111.1:0-5844 GCA_040881405.1 Flavobacteriales bacterium
GCCACCATGTAGACACTTACGATAAGCGCCACGAAGGCCGGGTACACACCGATGCCGCCTTGCACCAGAACGATGCCCACGGAACCTGCGATGAAGCCGGCCATGACCCCCGCGAAGGGTACTTCCTGCGTGCCTGGAAGGGCCATGAAGCCCACCCAGAACATGGCGATGTACAACACCCAGATCAGGAAGGTGTGGAAGAGGAATGCCCACTTGTGCGGTGTCCTGAAAACGACCATGGCA
Source organism: Flavobacteriales bacterium (assembly GCA_040881405.1). Lineage (GTDB taxonomy): Bacteria > Bacteroidota > Bacteroidia > Flavobacteriales_F > PHOS-HE28 > PHOS-HE28. The sequence goes on from JBBEDG010000111.1 coordinate 244, forward strand.
CCTTCGTAGAAACCACGGATGGTCTTCTTCAGGCGGGCTTGAAGTGCCGGCCGCGTAATGAGCAGATAGACTCCAACGATCGCAGCCAGCGCAGCTACACAGATCCCGGCGATCAACCACCAGGGCCAGCCTGTCGATGCCTCTGTGGGATCACCTTGTTCGGCACGGAATGCAGCGATGCGTTGTTGGAACAGATCCAGTTTATCCAGTTGCAGCAGCACAGTAAGCCCTGCGATGCCCAATAGCATCACCATATCCACAGCGCGCTCGCCGATTATGGTGCCGAAGCCTTTTTCGAAAGGCACTTTTTCGGCACGGTCCAGCATCACGGCACGGCTCACTTCACCAGCACGCTGGATCAGCATGTTCATGAAGTAACCGCTCATAACCGCATTGAAGGCGTTCAAGAAGCCCACGTTGTGGCCAAGGGGCGAAAGCAGGTAGCGCCAGCGCCAGGCCCTGCTCATGTGGCTCCCAATGCCGAACACCACGCTAAGTCCCAGCCACCACCAATTGGCTTCGCGAAAGGCGGTGAACAGCTCTTCGCGCTGTTGCTCGTCCAGTTGCCGGTAGAAGTAGAGTACCAGCCAGATCCCGAGCGCTATCGGGATGGCCATGCGCAGCCCACTGATCAGGGCTTTCCGCATGCGATCAGGCCTTCAGCTTGTTGGTCACCTCGTCGGGGAAGACGATGGTGGGCTTGAAGGTGCGGGCCTCTTCCAAGGGCATATGGCCATAGGCGATCACGATCACGATGTCGCCCACTTGTGCCTTGCGTGCCGCTGGGCCGTTCAGGCTTACGATGCCCGAACCGCGCTCACCCTTGATGATGTAGGTCTCCAGGCGCTCACCATTGTTGATGTTCACCACCTGCACCTTTTCACCTTCCAACAGGCCGGCTGCGTCCAGCAGATCCTCATCGATCTGGATGCTGCCTACATAGTTGAGTGCCGCCTGGGTGATGGACACCCGGTGGATCTTGGCACGCATAACGTCGATGGAGATGGGCATGGCTTAAGCTGAAAAGCGGCGCAAAGGTATGGCCCCAGCAGAAAAAGGGTTTTCAGCGCTGTAGCGTGATGTTGTCGATCAGGCGCACCGGGCCCACTTGGGCGGCGATGAGCGCAACGGCCTTTTGCAGGTCGCCCCAATCTTCCAAAGGGGCAAGGGTTTCCGGATGGGCTATGCCGAAGTGGTCCAATTCCACTGCGGGCGAGGCCCCAAGCATGGAGACCACGTGTTGGTGAGGTCGCTTACACTGGTGATGAACGCATTGTCCGCCACATGCCGTAGCGCTCTGTACAACACGGTGGCCTGTTCCCGTTGCTGCGCATCCAAGCGCTGGTTGCGGGAGCTCAAGGCCAGTCCATCACTTGATCGCACCGTAGCACAGGGTACTATCTCCTCCGGCCAGCGGAGGGCTTTGGCAACATGGCTGATGATGGCCAGCTGCTGCCTGTCCTTTTGGCCGAAGAAGGCTTGGTCCGGACGTACATAGAAGAAAAGGCGCTCCACCACGTTCACCACCCCTTGGAAGTGTCCGGGCCGAGAAGGGCCCTCCCAATGGTCATCCAGCCCACCAAGGTCGTAGGTGGTGCGGGTGTGTCCCGCGAAGATCTCCTCCTTGTTCGGCGCGAAGAGCGCATGGCAACCTGCCTGCGCTAGCAAGGCACTATCCCGTTCCAACTGGCGCGGATAACGCTCCAGATCCTCGGGGTTATTGAACTGGAGCGGGTTCACGAAGATGCTGCATACCACTGCGCCATTGGTCGCAAGGGCCCTGTGTATCAGGTCCAAATGTCCTTCGTGCAGGGCACCCATGGTGGGCACGAAGCCTACGGTATGGCCCTTGCGCCGGGCTTGGGCCGACCACTGTGCCACATCTTGTGGTCGGGTAAGGAAATCCACGAACGGCGCGGGTTTTGTTGGGGTGTGGAGGTGGCGAAACTAGGACCATTGGTTGATGTTCCGGTGAAAAGTCTATATTTTTGTCCTGCATTTCTCCCCCCACCCCCACATCATGAGCTTGAAGAACGTGAAGGTCCTGACCATTTCCCAATCCATCCACCCCTTTTTGGATGGTCCCGAGGAGATGGCGACAATGACGCGCCAGCTGCCGCAGGGCATTCTGGACCGCGGGAACGAGATCCGGGTATTCATGCCGAAGTTCGGCTGCATAAATGAGCGCAGGCACCAGCTGCACGAGGTCATTCGCCTCAGTGGTATGAACCTCATCATCAACGATACGGACCACGCCTTGTTGATCAAGGTGGCCAGCGTGCCCAGTGCACGCATGCAGGTCTACTTCATAGACAACGAGGAGTACTTCAAGCGCAAGGCCGATACGCACGATGCGGAAGGCAACTTCTACCCCGACAACGATGAGCGCGCGCTCTTCTTCGGACGTGGTGTATTGGAGACCGTGCGCAAGCTGGGTTGGATCCCGGACATTATCCACTGCCACGGTTGGATGACCGCATTCGTGCCGCTGTACGTGCGCCACCATTTTGCGGACGATCCGCACTTCGAGAACGCCAAGTTGGTGTTCAGCGTGTACGATGAGCCGACCGAAGCCATCGACAAGGACCTGGCCAAGAAGCTGGCCTTGGAAGGCTTCAACAAGGACCTGCTGAAGGGTTTGGCCAAGCCCACCACGGATGAGTTGTACAAGTTCGGTATGGGCTTGAGCGACGCCGTAGTGAAGGTGAGCCCCAAGCTGAGCAAGGGTCTGGAGACCGCCATCAAAGGCTTGGAAAAGCCGCTTCTGGTTAGCAACGGTGTGGACCCTGTGCAGGCCCATGCCGAATTCTACCACAGCGTGTTGGAAGAAGCCTTGGTCTGATACGCCATTGATCTCCTTGAAAGACCGTCGTGCGACATGGGCCAGCCACTGGCCCATGTTCGCCTTGCTGCTGATCGTTCTCGCATCGGGCTGTAAAAAGCCGGAAGAGGACCTTGGGTTGGATATTCTTCCGGGCGATCCCTTGGGGACCCGGGTGGAGACCACACCTGTGCATGCCTTCACATTCGAGCCGGAAGCCATCCGTACCAGCGGACTTACCCGCAATGTGCTGGGGTCCTATCTGGATCCCGTTTTCGGGTCTGTACAGGCCGGTATCGTGGCCCAATTGCGCCTCAGCTCCAACAACGTGGGTGCAGGTCAGGACAATACTGGACTGGTAGCCGATAGCATGGTACTGGCATTGGGTTTCGATGGCATCAACTTCGCCTATGGGAATCTCAATGCGCAGTCCTTCCAGGTGCACGAATTAAGCGAAGCACTCTCGATCGATTCCACGTTCACCACCGACCTCGTGCCGGAGTTCCTGCCGGAGGACCTCGTGGCCGACCGGGGTCGCCGGATCACCCCGCGACCGTTCACAAAGCCCTTCATCGGGGGTGATAGCCTCCAGCCCCAGGTCCGCATCCGGTTGGATAAGATGCTGGCACAACGCATCCTGGACGCTTTTGGCACACCTGCCTTGGTCGACAATGCCGCTTTTCTGGAGTTTTTCAAGGGGGTCTATATCACGGCGGACAATGGTGCCCAGATCCCTTTCCAACAAGGCATCCTCTACTTCAATTTGTTGAGTGCCACCTCCAAGGCCACGGTCTATTACCGGAACACCTTGGAACCCGAGCCCACGCCGCGCTTTTTCGATCTGGCCATCAACCAGACCAGTGTACGCTATTCAGTGGTGGCGCATGATCATGCGCAAGCCATCGATGCCGGGTTGGGCCTCGCGCTGGCCGACAGTACGTTACCCGCGCAACAGGTCTACGTGCAGGCCCTTGGAGGATTGCGTGCCGGGCTCCGTTTCCCAGAGCTGAGGTCCTATGCAGGCCAGGGTCTGGTAGTGGCCAAGGCCGAATTGGTGGTTCCCGTGCCGGGTACCTTCAATCCCTACCTGTCACCCCCTGCGCAACTCTTCATTTTCAGGCAGGATACCGTGACGGGCACGGATATCTTCCTGCCGGACCAGGTCGCGGGTTCCGGTAACATCGATGGGAATTATCGACCCAATGCCAAGGAGTACCGCTTCAACATCACCCGGTACATCCAAGGAGTTATCACCGGTACCATACCCGATACCGGGGTGGAATTGGTACCCGGAAGCAACGGTATCACCGCCAACCGGGTCGTGTTGGCGGGGCCTGCCCATCCGGAGGAACCGATGCGCTTGGACCTCACCTTCACTACATACTGAACTAAGGCATGTGCGGAATAGTAGCTTACCTGGGCGATAAGGACGCTTTCCCCATCCTGATCAACGGCCTTCGCAGGCTTGAGTACCGCGGTTACGATAGTGCGGGGGTGGCACTTCTGAACGGCGATGTGCTGAGCGTGCACAAATGCAAGGGCAAGGTGGCCGATCTGGAGGCGCATACCGAAGGAGCATCCCTTGCGGGCACCGTGGGCATTGGCCATACGCGCTGGGCCACTCATGGCCCCCCCAACGATGTGAATGCCCATCCCCACCAGGGAAGCAGTGGCGATCTCGCCTTGATCCACAACGGGATCATCGAGAACTACGCCTCCATCAAGGAGGAGTTGATCCACCGGGGCCATATTTTCAAGAGCGATACCGATACGGAGGTGCTGGTGCACCTGATCGATGATATCCAGCGTACGGACAAGGTGGACCTGGCCGAAGCAGTGCGTTTGGCGTTGAACAGCGTGGTGGGCGCCTACGCCATTGTGGTACTGGACCGCAAGGAGCCCAACGTGATGGTGGCAGCGCGTAAAAGCTCGCCATTGGTCATCGGCATCGGAGAAGGTGGCGAGTACTTCCTGGCCAGCGACGCTACCCCCATCGTGGAACACACCCGGAACGTGGTGTACATGGAGGATGGCGAGATCGCGGTGATCGATAGGCACAAGGGACTGAAGATCCGCAACATCAAGAACCAGGACAAGACGCCTTTCGTCCAGGAGCTCGAGATGCACTTGGAGGCCTTGGAGAAAGGTGGCTACGACCACTTCATGCTGAAGGAGATCCACGAGCAGCCGCGGAGCATCCGCGACAGCATGCGGGGTCGTCTCAACCTGGCCAAGGGCGAGGTTGTGTTGGGAGGCATCAAGGACCATGAGCAGCGCTTTGTGAATGCCAAGCGCATCCTCATCGTGGGCTGCGGTACCAGTTGGCATGCCGGTCTCGTGGGTGAGTACCTGTTCGAGGATCTGGCACGCATACCCGTGGAGGTGGAGTACGCCAGCGAATTCCGTTATCGCAACCCCATCGTAGGCGAAAGCGACATCGTTATCGCGATCAGCCAGAGCGGTGAAACGGCCGATACCCTGGCGGCCATCGAACTGGCCAAAGGGCGCGGAGCCACCATCATTGGTATCTGCAATGTGGTAGGCAGCAGCATTGCGCGGGCCACCCATGCCGGCTCCTATACCCATGCTGGGCCGGAGATCGGCGTGGCCAGCACCAAGGCCTTCACAGCACAGGTCACAGTGCTTACGCTCATGGCCCTTATGGTGGGCCGGCGCAAAGGCACCATCAGCGAGAGCAACTTCTACCGCCTACTGAACGAATTGGACGCCATTCCGGACAAGGTGCAGAAGATGCTGGAGTCCGAGGCACAGATCAAATA
>JBBEDG010000112.1:0-5818 GCA_040881405.1 Flavobacteriales bacterium
CACGCAACGAAATCATACACAAAACGGTTACCAGCACTCATAAAGAACGAGATACTACCAACAAACGCCCTTAACATAGTAGTCAGTTTCGCTGTTCTTTTGATACAAACAGATTCAACTTTAGCAAAACTCGATTATTTGCTGTCTTCAATTATACGCACTTGCGAATAAATAAAACATTAAATACTTCGCAAATATGAAATTAATATTTCAGCTTGACTTAGAAGTATATCCTTCTATGGAAATGAGGCTAGAACACATCTACCAATTTTTAACCACAACAGGTTTAGAACAACACATAGCTAATTTCGACACGATTGCTTGGGCAGACAGAAAAGTGTCCTCTATAGAAATGAATGTTATGGATAGTTTGTGGAACACGATACAAAAGAAAGAATCCAAGGTCTACGAATTGAAGTCCAGCATCTCTGAGACAGCTGCTAAGATCCAAATATTCAAAGACCGCTTCGGTATCATAATTGAATGGCCAATAACCTCAGATGAGGCATTGTCCAATTTACTTGATTCCTGTATCGCTATTATTAAATATGTATCTCATCATTTTACTACAACATATGAAATAGGAGGGTCGTCCAGCGTATTGGTAAGAGATGACACTATACGAAAAGCTTATCCAGAGACCTCTTTGGATTTTTTTGGAGAAAACCACTTGGTAGATCTTGTTTGGTCAATTAAGGCTCCTTGGGATGATGAAGAGGCGGAAGAAAGTGATCTGGAATTTCTTAAAAAGGTGGACTTACTACCCGCTGATATTACTATTTACAAGGAGAGCAAGCTTCTCATTATTAATTGGATGGGGAGCGAAGTAGTCCTAAATAATATTATTAAATCAATTCACCGCAGAGAAAAATGGTACAACGAAAATTTCGACCTACCTTCGGAATACTAGATCAATCTCTTTGTAAGAAAATTTGAATTGATCTTGAAGTAATTCAATGGAATATAAAAGGGTAACGCTCAATTAGAAAAAAAGCCGCCTTTCGGGCCGGAAGAGTTTCTTAAACTACCGTTTCAACCAACTTGAACAAAACCACCCACCGATGCTCAACACTCCCTCTCCCCCAAAGGAACAAGCCAACAACCCCTTGCACGGGGTGAAATTGGCGAGAATCCTGGAGCGCTTGGTGGAGCACTATGGCTGGGAAGAGCTGGCCGATCACGTGAACATCAACTGCTTCAAGAACGACCCTTCGATCAAGTCCAGTCTCACCTTCCTGAGAAAGACACCTTGGGCCAGAGCTAAGGTGGAGCAGATCTATCTGGGGCTGATAGAAGCATAGCTACAGCGGAGCAGGAAGCCGAACAGGTCTGAACCCCGCTGGATCTCGCGAGCGCAGGTCCGATATGCTCCGCTCCGATATGTATCGGAGCGTATCGGAGCGGACCACAGCGAACGAACGCGCATCGACGTTCACTACCCCAACAACAAGCGCTTCAAATAACCATTGAGGAAAACACCTTGCGGATCGAGCTGCTCGCGCAATGCGATGAAGTCGTTCCAGCGCGGGTAGATGTCCTTCAGCTCGCTGGCGGTGAGCGTATGCAGCTTTCCCCAGTGGGGCCTGCCGCCGTAGCTGCGCAAGAGCGTTTCCACCCGGAGGAAATAGTCCTTGTGCGGCATGCCCTTGTACATGTGTACAGCGATGTAGGCCGAGTCGCGGCCGTGGGCGGGGCTTAGCCAGAGCTCATCGCCTTTCACAGAACGGCACTCGATGGGGAAATTGACCGGGATGCGCTCTTCGCGGATGAGTGCCTGGATCCGTGTGATCGCTTCCGGCAGGTGCTGCACTGGAATGCTGTATTCCATTTCGTTGAAGCGCACTGTCCGTACCGTAGCAAAAATGCGGTGGGCATGATCCACCTTGGTGCCACCTCCGGCCACGGCAGCAGTGAGCTTGCTGATGGCCGGGATGGTGGATGGGAAATTCTTGGCCACCCCGCAGAACGCACCGAACACGCTGTTCTCAAGCACCACATCGTTGATGTAGCTCCAGACCTTGGAACCCGTTGGTTCTTCCTCCGTGAGGTGGATGAACTTCATTTGCACCTTGTCGCTGTACGGGAAGCAATAGAATTCGAAGTTGCGGGTCTCGCGGTCGTAGCGTTGCAGGTTGCCCAAGCAGGAGTCGAGCGTTTCCTTGCCGCTGGTGAATTTCAAGCGGTAGGTGGGTACACAGCGCAGGGTGATCTGGGTGATGATGCCCATGGCCCCCAGTGCCACACGTAGCGCATTCAACAGTTCCGGCCGTTCGTGGGCGTTGCAGTTCAGGATGCTCCCATCGGCAAGCATCACGCGCAGCCCGGTGATCTGGTTGGCGATGGACCTGAAGTTGGACCCTGTGCCGTGCGTGCCGGTGCTGGTAGCTCCCGCGATGGATTGCACATCGATATCGCCGAGATTCTCCATGGCGAGGCCGCGCGCGTGCAACAATTCTCCCAGCTTCTTCAGGCGTGTACCTGCCCATACGGTGGCCTCCATGCCCTCCACGGCAACCAGTCCCTGCATGCGATCCAAGCTCACGAGCACATCGTTGGTCTCCACCAGCGCCGGCCATGAATGCGCCGCTCCCACAGGGCGTACGCAACGTCCCTCCCGGGCTGCTCGCACGACGAGCGTGCTCAGTTCCTCTTCCGTTGCAGGCGTGGCAATATGCGCCGGTGCGAAGCGGACCGTTCCTCCCCAGTTGCTGAATGTGCGTTCGCTCATGCCTGGATCACAAAAAGCAGTGGCCATCTCCGCGGTAGGTGCTCATGGTCTCTTCCAGCACTTTCTCCCCCTGAACGACAAACAAACGATCGAAACGTTCGCAGAGCTCACCGGCTTTGGCGTGGCGGAAGAAGACCGGATCGCCGATGCTAAGCTGGCCGCTTGGGTCGTACAGGGGAGTCTGCACTTCACCGGCACCCTCAGCGGGCACATAGCGTAAGCCTTGGGGCAGGTAGGGCTGTGGAAGGCGCGATGGTCCCGCCGGACCCGATGCCGGATACCCACCACCGAGGCAGGTGACCATGCCCGGCTTGGGGATGCGTACCACGGGCAACGCGAAGCAGAGTGTGGGCAGGTGCTGGAAGGCCGTATAGCTGTCGAAGAGCGCCGGTGCAAAGAAGGCCGAGCCGACGGTCACCTCAGTGACCCACGCCTCCTCGCGGGTGCTTTCCAGACTTCCGGTACCACCGCCATTGATGAGGTCCATCAGCGGGTAGCGAGCGCGCAACAGTTCCACCACGGCACGGCGACGTTCACGCAATTCAGCGATGGAGCTTCGCTTCAACAGGCGTATGACCCGTGTGCGCAGGTCCACTCCGTGCGGACGATCGCCCACCCCGGCGATCTGGCCTTCGTAGCCCATGAGGCCGCGCAAGTGCAGGTTGGGCAAGCCATCCACGCGGTCCAGGAGCTGCCGCACTTCTTCGGAACTGTGCAGGGGTGACCGATAAGCCCCGAAGTGCAAGCCCGGAAAGCGCGTGGACACATCCAGGTCAAGACACCAAGGCACTGTTACGCCATGCTCCTCACCTGCCCTGCTGAGCAGTTGCAACTGGTCCACATGGTCGGCCATGAAGGTGACCCGCTTACCCTGGCCGATGGCTTGCACGAGCGCCGCTATCGTCGTCGTATCCGTGGTGGGATAGCCCACAAGCAGATCATCGAAGCCTTGCTCGAGCAAGAACAGGCTCTCCGCTGCGGTGAAGCTCATCAAGCCTTGGAAGCGGGGAGAAGACTTCAGGATATGCCGAAGTACAGCGCAGCAGCGAATGGATTTCGTCGCGATGCGGATGGGCTTGTCACCGGCACGTTGCAGGACGGCTTCGATGTTGGCGTCCAGCAGATCGAGATCAAGCACGGCATAGGGCGCCTGTTGCCCGGCGAGTACTCTTTTGTATTGAGCGTAGGTCTTGTGCTGCGGGTCCATGCAATTGGAGAGCGGGCTGAAAGGTAGCCGTCACCCCGAAGAGTAGCGCACGAAGCGAAGCAGAACTACAACAAACTCATCACATCCTCCACGCCAGGAGGCCGGGTGGCCGTAAAACCTTCCGCGTAGGTCGCACCGACCAGGCGCCCCAGCTGCCGGTGACGTCCTTCCAGAAAGGGCATAAAATCAGGATTGGCGATGGGGCTCTGTGGCTCCTTACTGGCAGGATCATGGAACTGCGAACCGAAGCAGGCCAGGGCTTCCTGCTTCTTGCTCCAGTATGGTGTTATGTCAACGATAAGATCGGGTTCGATCCAGTTGTCCTGTATGGCATGGAGCACGGTCGTGGGCCGGAATGCTTCCTGCACAGCACCCACATCATCGTGGGTAACGATGCGACGCAGGCCGCTGAGGAAGCAGGCCTCGGCCACCAAGGCGGCGCCACGGCCATGGTCCGGATGGCGATCGCGGATGGCGTTGGTGAGCACCACACGTGGTCGGTGCCGACGAATGGAGGCGACCACGCTCAACAAGCTGGCCTCATCGGCGCGGAAAAAACCATCGGCCAAACCGAGCTGGTAGCGGAATGCTGCGCCGAGCACCATGCGCGCTGCTTCGGCCTCTTGCGCACGCAGTTCTGCCGTACCGCGCGTACCAAGTTCTCCGGTGGTAAGTTCCACCAAGCCCACACTGTGTCCCATAGCAATATGCTTCAGCACGGTGCCCGCCATGGAGATCTCCACATCGTCCGGATGGGCCGTGATGCAGAGGATGTCGACGTGTTGCATGGCGCGAAGATGAGGCAATTGCCAACTACTGACGAATGGAGAAGCTCCGCCTTAGGTCATGCCGGTAAGCAGGATGGTGTGGGCAAGGGAGGTCAGGAAGGAGAGGGAAGTAAGGGATGGCGAGCCTCCTTTACCTCCCTTACCTCCATCTCCCTCGAAATTCTCACTATCGACCGACCGCTTCTTACAGGTAGGCTTCAGCAGACAGACGACACATTCGCCTCAACCCTTCACCCAATCCAGGATCTTGTCGTCCAGCGGGGTGGTACCGGAGCCGTATTCGGCCACCAGGCGACCCTCTTCGTCGATGAGGAACTTGTGGAAGTTCCATTTCACTTTGGCATCCAGCACGCCATTCTGCGTTTTGGTGGTCAGCCACTGGTATACCGGGCTCACGTCATCGCCCTTCACGCTGATCTTCGACATCATGGGGAAGGTGACGCCGTAGTTCTTCTGGCAGAAGGACGCGATCTCCGCTTCGGAGCCGGGCTCTTGTCCGCCGAAGTCGTTGCAGGGGAAGCCGATGATCACCAGGCCTTTGTCCTGATACATGGCGTACAGCTCCTGTAGCTGGGCGTACTGCTTGGTATAGCCGCATTCGCTGGCAGTATTCACCACCAGCACCTTCTTGCCCTTGAACTCGCTGAGGGAAACAGGCTTGCCATTGATGTCGGTAGCAGAGAGGTCGTGGAAGCTCGTGGCTGGTGTGCTTTGGGTGTTGCTCGTGGGTACTTTCACAGGTCCGATGCGGACCATGTCGGCACCGGTGCAAGCGAGCAGGGATGGGAGGAGGAGGAGGTGTGCGAGGTTCATGGCGTGTGGTTAACACGGCGAAGGTGGGCAAAGTTCGGGGAGCGGGATGGTTGATCGCGCCTGGCGGCGCTCAGTAGGGAAGAAAGGAACCACGGATGGACACGGATGGACACGGATCAAATCCACTGCGGAACCGTTTCCGCGAACCCAACCTTCCCCAGCAGAACGACTGCCGATATCTGCACAAGACCATCCGTGTCCATCCGTGTGCATGTCAGTGCGTACGGAGTGAAGCACCGTGGTTAAAAGCATTCGGATACCGCGCCCGAAGGGTGCGCGACC
>JBBEDG010000113.1:0-5762 GCA_040881405.1 Flavobacteriales bacterium
ATGAGTTCATCCGTGTCCATCCGTGTGTATCCGTGGTTCCTGCATTTCTTGCATTTCACACCCCATCCGAGGTTCTGACATGACCGACATCAAACTCATCGAATGCCCGCGCGACGCCATGCAAGGCATCGTTCCCTTCATCCCTACGGACATGAAGGTGAAGTACCTCAATGAACTGCTGAAGGTGGGTTTCGACACCATCGACATCGGCAGTTTCGTAAGCCCCAAGGCCATTCCGCAATTGGCGGATACGGCCGAGGTGCTGGCGCGTATCGATAGCGGTTCATCGCAAAGCAAACTGCTGGTGATCGTTGCCAACGAGCGCGGTTCCGAGGAAGCCGTGAAACAGGAAAGCGTCGCTTATCTGGGCTATCCCTTCAGCATCAGCGAGACTTTCCAGCAGCGCAACACCAATACCAGCATCGAAGGCAGCTGGGCGCGCACGGCGAACATCGCGGAACTGGCGCAGAAAGCGGGGAAGGAGCTGGTGGTGTACATCAGTATGGCCTTCGGTAATCCCTACGGCGATCCGTGGAATGCGGAGATCGCCCTGCACTGGAGCGAAAGACTAGTGAAAGAACTGGGCGTGGGCATCATCGCCCTAAGCGATACCGTGGGTGTGGCCAAACCGGCGGACATCACCAGCATGTTCAGCGCGTTGATCCCTGCGCTGCCGCAAGCCGAGTTTGGGGCGCACCTGCACTGCTCGCCCGACAATTGGAAGCAGAAGACCCAGGCGGCTTGGGACGGTGGTTGCCGCCGTTTCGATGGCGCGATCAAAGGATATGGGGGGTGCCCCATGGCCGAGGATGAACTGGTGGGCAACCTGCAGATGGAGCTGTTCGTGCAGGACCTTGAAGCGCGGGGGATGCGGACGGGTTTGGACCTGGCGCAGTTGGAGCGGTGTGTGATGGAAGCGGCTGGGGTGTTCCCGGCCTGATCAAGCCTTCTGCAACTCCAGCACCGTGATCTCCGGCGGCATGCCCACGCGTCCCGGGAAACCGATGAAGCCGAAGCCGCGGTTCACGTAGAGCTGTTGTTCACCTTCGGCATAAAGGCCTGCCCAATGCTTATAAACCCATTGCGCTGGGCTGTAGGTGGTGTTGCCGATCTTAACACCGAGCTGCGCGCCGTGCGTGTGGCCGCTTAGCGTAAGGTCTATGCCGGTGCCCTGCACCTGGTGTTCCCAATGTGTGGGGTCGTGGCTCAATAGAATGCGGTAAGGGAGTTGTTCGCTGCCACGGATGGTCTTGGCAAGATCGCCATACTGTTGAAAACGGTGCCCCCAGTTTTGCACGCCGAGCATACCGATGCGCTCGCCATCCACCTCAATGGTCATGTTCTCGTCCAGCAACAAGCGGAAGCCCATCTCCTTATGGATGGCTTTCAAACGCTCCAAATTGGCGGCCTTGTCCGTCTGGCTGGTCCATTTGGGATAGTCGCTGTAGTCGTGGTTGCCCAGTGCGGAGAACTTGCCCAGTCGTGCTTCCAGTCGGGCGAGTTCGGCAATGAACGGTTCGGCCTCGTCAGCATAGTCGTTCACCATGTCGCCGGTGAACACGATGATGTCCGGCTTCTCCGCGTTGATCAGTTCGATGCCATTCCGTACCAAACTCAGGTCATCGCCATAGCTGCCCAAGTGCATGTCGCTGATGTGAACCACGCGCAGCCCGTCGAAGGCTTGGGGCAGTTTGCTGGAGCGCACCGGCACACGTGCCACATTGAAACGGCTTCGTCCTTTCGTTACGCCATACAATACTCCGGTGAAGGGGATAGCGGCAACGATCAGTCCCAGCTGGCTCAGGAAGCGCACGCGATCGATCTGCTCGCCAGGGGCGTCCATGGTGCTGGGCAGCAGTTTGGCCCAGATCCAACGTCCAAGGTGCAAGAGGTCGTCCATGCCGTGGAAGACCACCATCACCAGCTTGGGCAGGAAGAACAGGAGGAAGAGCGCCACCAGCGAGAAGGCCCAGCTGTGATCACGCCGGACCTGCGGGTTCTGCATGGCTACTACACTGTACAGCATAACGGCCAGAATGCCGATGGAGACGATCCAGTACAGGATACGCACCAAGCGGCGTACAGTAAGGCTATGGTTCCCCAGCGCGGTATTGAGACCTTTGTACGCGTACAGGTCGATAAGGACCAGTAGAAAGAGAAAGATGACGAAATTGCGGACGGCTTGGGGGGACATGGCGTCGAAGGTAGCGGGGGCCAAGGCCTCGTTCCTTGGCTTGGCTATCTTTAACACGAGGTGATGAACATGGTTCGAACGATATTCAGGTCGGCGGTACTGCTCGCATTCATGTTGCAGTGCTCATTGTCCATAGCGCAAATAACATGGCGCAGGGCATATGGTGCACTTGCCGATGACCGTGGCGTGGCGGTGCGTGCTGTTTCTGAAGACCTGATCATGGCCGTGGGAAGTACAGGCAGCTTTGGTGACGGCAGCAGCGATACCTATTTGATGGCCACGGATGGTGCGGGGGTGCGCCTTTGGTCGCGAACCATCGGTGGTGCGAACGTTGACCGTCCAACGGAGATGCGCATTTGTGATAATGGTGATCTCATCATCGCAGGCGTTACTTCCGGAGAGGGAGGGTACGACGGGTCTCTTGTGCGAACCGATGCGGACGGCGAAGTGCTCTGGTCACGCACCTATGGTGGAAGCGATTGGGATTTCATCTATGATGTGAAAGAGCTTCCCGATGGCGGATTGCTCCTGGCCGGGCAGACCTACAGCTTCGGAGAACCCGGCGGTAATGCCTGGCTATTACGGACCAATTCGGTAGGCGACACGCTCTGGACGCGCACCTTCGGAGGGTCCGGCGAACACGAAGCGCTTTCTGCCATAGCCACACAGGATGGAGGTTATGCCCTCGCAGGATCACTGAACACGCCCGACCGTGATCGAGATGTGCTGGTGGTGAAACTGGATGCCTTGGGAAATACCGAGTGGATACAGACCCATGGTGGCGATAGCTTGGATGTGGCGCGGGATATCATCGCTCCTGCTGGTGGTGGTTACTCCATCGTTGGTGCCACCCGCAGCGCTTCGGTCTGGAACGAAGGGTACCACCTCAAGCTATTCCCCGATGGTTCGTTCCAGTGGGAGTTCATTTGGGGCCAGATCAATGATCAGGAGTTCCACGAACACATCGTTGTAACCAACGATGATTATTTGATCGCAGGATATACCAAGACCTCGGGTGGCGGGGGCAAGGACATGATACTTCAGCGCGTGACCGTGAACGGAGGATTCATATACGGACATACTTTCGGAGGTCCAGAAGACGACGACGGAGTTGCTCTTGACCGGATCGCCGATGGATTCGTGGCGATCGGTTCCACCGAGACTTATGGCGCCGGGGGCTGGGACATCTTCATGGTGCGTACTGGTCCCAACGGCCTTACTGCCAGCCAGACCGTGCTTACCAGTTTCGATCCCCTCTCCGTGGAAGAACTCGGACCTTCAGCCAAACCCCTCGTGCTCTTTCCCAACCCGAGCACCGGCTGGATCGAGATCGGTTTCGATGCGGTGCTGGATGAAGTGCGCCTGTTGGATGCCCTGGGCCGTGTGGTGGAGGAGCACCGTTTGAATTCCGGTGTTTCGCGCATTACGAGCAGGCTGCCATCCGGGGCTTACATCGTGGAAGCTACAGCGCAGAACGGCGAACTGCGCCGGGGGCGCATCCTGATCGAGCGGCCTTGAGGCGCTTGTCGCACATACGCGCCACGGATGCATTCGTCCTGCTGGGCCACGCCTTGTTCGCGGGCCTGTTCATCCTGGCCTACATGCATTTCCGCGAGCGCGTCATCCACGTGGATTCCGCGCTGCAGATCTTCAAGTGGGTGCAGAAGCCAGGGGTGGAGGTGGAAGCCTACCGCTATTCGGCGGTATTTCCGCAATTGCTTGTGAAGCTGGCCAAAGGTTTGGGCTTCGGGTTGGATAGTCTGTTGCGCATTGCTTCGTTGGGCCACGTGCTGGTGGGGTACATCATCTTCCTGCTGGCCGCACACGTATGGCGCGTGGGTTGGGTGGCTGCCGCCGCTGTGCTGGCCACGGTGCTATGCACACGGCTCACTTTCTACGGTATCGTGCTGGAGGCCAACTACCTCATCAGCTATCCTTTCCTGCTGGCCGCCGTGTTGGAAGGCCCGGCCCAACGCGGCAGGACCTGGTTCATTTGGGGCCTCCTGCTCTTCACAGTGGCGTTGGTGTTGCTGGTCCACCCCGTGGGCTTCCTCATCGCCTTGTTCGTACTGGCCTTCTTCCTGTTCGCACGACCGGTGCTGCGTCCGGTCGTTTTGCCACTGGCCATTGTCTCCGTGCTGTGGGGACTTCTAGGCCGCAAGCTTCTACCGCCTTCCGGCTACGAAAGTGACCTGTACGCCGCTACGTTGGAAGGAGCGAAAAAGCTCGCCGACCTGGGCAACATGCCTTCCATGGATTTCCTGCTGGGACATACCTGGGGCTATACCACCCACTATCTGCCGGCCTGGATCCTGCTGGCAACGGCCTTGGTGCTGTTGGCCTTACAACGTGCATGGCCGCTCTTCATTCTCACGCTCGCGGGTACCTTGGGCTATGCCTTGCTCAACGTGCTCACCTACCACGCTGGGGAAGTTGCCGTGATGATGGAGAAGAACTTCCTGCCTCTGGCAACTTTGATCGCCTTGCCCTTGCTGTTCGCGGTGTCGCAACGCAGCACGCGCTGGCAGGCCTGGGCCGTTCTGCCATTCGCACTTGTGGTCTTCGTGCAGTTCCGAAGCATCTCATTCGCGGCCCGCCCGGCCCACGCCCGCTATGCGGCCATGGAGGAATTGGTGCAGGAGATCCGTGCTGCCGGGATGCGGAAAGTGGTCCTTACCGAGAACGATATGCAAGGCCGAGGTATCGGCGTAGTGTGGGCCTTGCCCTTTGAAACGCTGCTTTCATCCTCCTTGCAAGAACCTGGGCAAAGCGTTACGGCAGTGCTTCTGAACGACTTATCCGAAGCGGAACATGAGGGCGTATATCTCGCACCTTGGAACACCAACCTGCCTTCGGAAGACCTTGATCAGCGCTACTTCCAGCTGCCCGGATCACCATATTCCCGATTTTCCGGTTCTTTACCCTAACGATAAAGGATATGGAAGAGTATTGGCTGGGGCCTCTCCGCATGGCGCACATGGTATCGGGATTCGTGGCCTTGGTTGTGGCTCCCTTGGCAATGCTTGTGCGAAAGGGAGGCGATGCCCACCGACGCTGGGGCAAGCTCTTCGTGTGGGCCATGGCGGTTGTGGTGGTAACAGCCATCATCATGGGCATTGCCACGGGCAACGTGCTGATGGCCATGGTGGCGGTGTTCAGTTTCCACATGATCGCTTCGGGATATCGCTCGCTGTATCTGAAAAAGCTGCATGAGGGTCAGAAGCCCGCACGGGCCGATGTGCTGGTGCAAGGCATTGCAGGGGTGGTGAACGGCGGTCTGTTCCTCTGGGCCATCAGCTTGATGATGCTCGGCCTCAAGTTCCAGAAGGTCGTGGTCTTCTTTGTATTCGGCGGTATCGGTTTGCTGATGGTATTCTCGAACTTCAACCGTTTCTACAAACGCAGCCATGATAAGCTGGAGTGGTTGTACGGCCATATGACAGGCTTCCTGGGAGGTTACATCGCCACGTTATCCGCTTTCAGTGCCGTTACGCTCGACATGATCTCGCCTACTTGGCTGCGCTGGCTGTGGCCCACCTTGCTGGGGTCACCGCTCATTTTCTTCTGG
>JBBEDG010000114.1:0-5738 GCA_040881405.1 Flavobacteriales bacterium
TTTCGGCAAGGCCATCATCGTGTTCCCCAACGGCTACAACAACAGCATGTGGGCCGACAGCTATGACATGCTGAAGCCCGCCGAAACCAACCTGATCCAGGAACTGATCCCCTACGTGGATGCCAACTACCGCACCCTCGCCGAGCGGCAGCACCGCTTCATACAAGGCTTCAGCATGGGCGGCTATGGTGCGGTGTTGCACTACGCCAAGCACCCCACGCTGTTCTGCAAGGCGGTGAGCTATGATGGTGCCCTGCACGGTTGGACCACGCTGGTGGCCAACCGCCCCGATATCGCCCAGGAGATCTTCGACAACGACGAAGCCTACTACGCGGAAAGCGGATCGCCCTGGACCTACCTCGAAGCCAACGCCGCGCTCTGGCAGGCCGATACCGCCTTCTCCGTGGTAGTGGGCGACCTCACCGACTTCAACACCACCCTGCACGACTCACTGGATGCCTGGGGCATCCTGCACCGCTACGCGCTCACCGGCTGCGGCCACATACTGCCCTGTGTGCTCAACAACGAGGCTGCCACCACGGCCACGATCTTCCAGCAGTGCGCCGAACTCAGCGTGGGCATTGCTTCCACGGATCTTGGCCCGGCGCTTTCCATCCATCCCAATCCTTCGGCGGATCGCGTCCTTGTGGAAGTGCCCGGCAACCATCCACAGCGCCTTATGCTCTTCAACAGCACGGGGCGTTTGCTGGGTGAACATACCGTACAGCACCGCATGGATTTGGATGTGAGCGCACTTCCTGCCGGGGTCTACCTGTTCAGGTTGGAAGGAAGCGCACTTTCAAGCAGACTTGTGAAGTATTGAAGCTCCGAGGGGGGCCTGACCGCGACTTCGGGAAGCCTCCTCGCGCCGCTTACGGGATCTTCGGGATGCCATGGGTGGGAGTTGGCCTTGGACCGCAAGCTCCACTGAGTGAGGTGCGATACTTATCGGTCCGATACATATCGGTCCGATACATATCGGACCTGCGCAGGTTCGAGAGGTTTAGGACCTTACGAGATCAAGACCTTTGAACAGCAGGTCCCGAAGACCGCGACGCGGCGGAGGTATGAGGTCACCATCTACTGGAATGGCAAATGAGACCGCTGGCTCAAATGATCAATCGTACTCCGCCCAATTCAGATAAGCGATAAGGGAACCTATCGCCGGGTGAACCGATGAACATGAAGTTCACCGGGATCTGCCACTCCGCGCTCAGCTTTTGTACCAGCTCCGGTCCAAAAACCCCGTGTAATTCAATGAATTCTATGTCGATCTCGGGGTATGCCCTGTCAAGGACATCGAGATCATTGAGGAAGCCCTCTTTGATCCGCTGATCATCATTCAGGACGGTCACGATCCGCAATCGTTTGGTGATCTCGTTCTCCTCCACATACATCATCACCTTGTTCAACACGGCAATGTTATCGCCTTTGGTGAAATACACGAACTCCTGTGCTGTAAGCTTCCGCAAGGCCCGCGACAGGCGCATGCGACCCAACTTGGCCACGGCTTGCATGCTGTCCAGAAAGCTCGTCATGAGCAACACCAGGTATTCCAGGATCACATTGCGCTTCAGGAACACATAGATGACGAGCACCGTGGGTATGAAATACTGCAGGAACACCACCAGATGCTCCGGGTGCAGGCTCACATTCCCATAGAGCGCGATCAATACGGCCACCAAGGCGAGGAACACAACGAAAGAAGCGGCGCTTTCCGGTCGTGGCAAACGCGCACGTTTCACCTTCAACAGGAAGTTGCCGAAAGCGAAGAAGGCCATCACGATCAGGAAAGAGATGGTGTACACGCCGGCCAATGCGCCCAGATCGCCCGAGGTGATGAACAGCACCGATAGGCACAGGAGAAAGAAAACGATGAGGATGCGGGGCGAACTACCGCGCTTGGTCTCCTTCAAGAGGAACTGCGGAAGCACGCGGTCCAGCGTCATGCGCCGGATAAGGCCGCCGACGCCCACGAAGCTGGTGAGTACCGCTCCGCATAGCACCAACACGGCATCCACCGAGATCAAGGTGCGCAACCAATCCCCGGCTATCTCCATGCCCAGGAAAGAGAGCAAAGCCTCCTGATGCTCGCCCACCACAGGGATGGGGATCACCATGATTGCGATCAAAGCGATCGCAGGATTGATGATGGTGACCGCCAGCCACATGTTCCGCAGGGTAAGGCGGAAAACCCCGGGGGCCTGTTCTTCCACGAAATTGGCCGAACTCTCAAAGCCGCTTACCCCAAGCATGGCCGTGCTGAACCCGAAGAACAAGGCCACGGCCATTCCACCCGGCGGCAGGTGGGCAGAAAAGTTTAGCGAGGCGATATCCAGCCCATGCGTCGCCACGTAGATCCCACCGCCTATTATCAAGATCGCCATGCTGGAGAGGTGGATGATGAAGATGATCACCGCCACGATGGCCGATTCTCCGATTCCCGCGATGGTAAGCATCAGAAATAGCGTGAGAACCCCCACGGTGGCCATGATGACCGGCAACGCGTGCACCAGACCGTGCAGATAGTGCATGGCCTCGCTGGCACTGATCACCGCCGTGGCCATATAGCTGAGTATGGTAAGGCATGCCGCTACGCTCGCATTGGTCTTGTTGGTGGTATTGAGCAGTACGTTGTAAGCACCACCATTCAGCGGCAGTGCACCCACCACTTCGCCATAGATCTTCCGGTACAGGAACAGTACCACCGCCACCAGCAGCAAAGCGACAAAGGCCCACGGACCGGCATACCCGATGGTAAGCGCGCTCACATAGAGGCAACTGCTGGTGATATCGTTCCCGCATATTGCCGTAGCCTCAAGCTGGCCCAACTTACGGTGGGGCTTCTTGACCAATGGTGCGGTGACGATCGGATCCAATTCCTTCAAAGCACAGCCGTATTCATACCAAAGGAAAGCGATCCATGAGGATCCGCCATGGCTATGGTCCATTGGCTGGCCTTGGCCGTTGCGCTTCCCTGCGCTACGGCCCCATTTTTAACCTCCGCAGGGCCCTGAAGACAGAGAACCGGTGGAGGTTTTAAGGGGGAGGAAGGGTACTGCTTGAGGTAGCGGGGGGCATCGACTAGCGGCATGCACAGGTCATGAAGACGCAGACCTGCGGAGGTCCGGGATCACGGGCGCTTCATCGTGCGTAGGACCACCGCTCACATGGCAATGCTGGCCCACCCCAGCCAGGCGGCTCTTGAACCCTCGGCACCGCAGCCACAAGGGTTTGGTGGGGCAGGAGAGGGAGATGGAGATGATATAGGATGCGGTGAGTGGCACTTGGGGTAGACGCGCAGGATAATTATCGGTCCGATGCATATCGGACCTTCGGAGGTTTGGAGGTTTAAGGCGGAATATGTTGCCGAGCTCTTCTGTTTCTGAATAGCGCCTTCAAAAGACTTTATATATTTTTGTTTATTTGGGTCGTCCATTTATCTTTGGACCGACCCAATATCGGGATCATTCTAAATCCTTTAAGAGATGAAAAAGTTAATGCTCTTAGTTGCTGTTGTTGCTTTTCTGAGTTCCTGCACTATGACCATGCCCGTGAGTAGCTCCGGGCCTGTAACTGGTCCAAAATCAGGAACAGCATCAGCCAATGTAATTCTTGGACTGCACTTCAATGGCGACTATTCCATAGAGAAAGCAGCTGCGAACGGTGGAATCACCAAAGTTGCGACGGTGAAGACAAAGTACACCAATGTGCTGTTGATATTTCAGAGCTACAAGACCACCGTTACGGGAGAATAAACTCTGCATCTTTCCTATGTAAGGCCTCCACTCGGGGGCCTTACGTGTTTTGGCGTTGGCGGTTGTCACCATAGGCCATCGACGGTGGAAGGATCGATGCTTATCTATCGTTGGGGGGCTTAGGCTATGGACATCACATCGATACTCGTGACCGATCCTCGAACAGGTCTACAGGTTTGGGTTCATGCCCTTGAGAATCGTCTGTAAGGTGATAGTATGATCAGGCTCAAGGCCTTTTCTTTGGGACAGCAGTCGCAAGGCAACCTGAGCCAAGGACTGTGGAGGTCTATCGCACGATGCTTTCTTGTGAATTCGATCCGTTTTCACCTACTTCGTCCTATGAACAAAGTACAAGTTTCCGTTACGTTGGCGGTAGTTCGAACTCCACTGCTCATGATCGCTATACTCTTGCTCATGGCCGTTGTATTGCCGGGTACAGTCCAGGCCCAAATTGGTGCGGATGCCATGGGCACTGTTTACGTTCTGCGCCGAACAGGCTATACCGGTTTCGCGGACGGATACAGCATTTTTATGGACGGGAATAGGATATGTGTTCTGAATAACAAGAAGTATTCAGTTCATCAAGTCCCTGCCGGCGAACACAGCTTCTCGGTGCGTTTCAACGGCAGTGATCCAAAGGAGGACGGCGAGCGCCTCACTATAAATATCGAGAGCGGCAGGGATTACTACCTTACAGTCACTCAGCGGAATGGCCTTAAAAGTAAAGTGGAGCTGCAAGAATTGGGAGGCAGTTCAGGAAAGAAGGCAATGGAGGACGTGACCAGAGACGATAATTGCGAGTAGGATTTGTATTGGAATCCACGAAGGAAGTTTAACCTCCGCAGAGTCTCCTGAGGAACGAAGGGACCCTGCGGTACGACCGACACCTGCTTCCTTGCTGAACAAGAAGAGGCTTTCCTTAGGTGGACGAGATCCCGTGGCTGCGCACATCCGGCAGGGCCCCTGGCAGGATACAACCTCCGGAGGTTCGACATGCATCGGACCTCCTGAGGTACGAACCTGCCTGCCTTAGGCATCGGGACCCAGCGTGTTTGTGCAGAGCCGCAGGGTACCGAAGACGGAGGATATGCGGAAGCTTAGGATCCACTTCGAGAGCCTCTGCGAAGCGTTGAATGCGGCATGGTACCCATCAAGGCTGAGCCTCTTCAGGAACCACCACGCCCGGTAGCGGTGTCGGTGTGGGTGAGACGGGCTGCCATTCGCCCGCTTCGGTGAGGGTGCGCCTCTGCACTTGAGCATCACCCGGTACATAGCCGATCACCGTGAGCCTTCCGTTCTGCACGCTCATCGCACCGAGGGCCAAGCGACCCGTGAAGGGGTCATGCGCTTGGAGCACCTTACCGGTCCATTCGTAGAGTTCGGCCGATGGGCCTTTGGCCGGTGGCATGCCGCCGATGAACACGTGCCCGTTGTATTCCAGCACCTGCACGCCGGAAAGCACCGGCAGGGTGGCCACCACCTTGTCGCCCACCGTGCTCTTGCGCACCAAGCGGAGTTTCTGTGCGGCCTCCGGACTTGTGGGGCCGCGCAACTCGAACAGGTCGCCGTTCGTCAGTTGGAGGGCCGCGAGCAGGCTTGGGTCGTGCACCTTCATGTGGTTGTAAGTGGGCTGTATCCAGGCCAGCTCATCGATCGTGAAGCCGTGGGTGCTGGCCCACGCGGCTACTTCGGGGAGTGCGATGTCGTGTACGTATGCCAGGTTCATCTCTGTGCTGATGTCCTCGGCGAGTTGCGCATGGCCGCTGCTGATCATCAAGTGGCCCACCGCGCAGGCGTTGCCGAGCCGATCGATGAACACCGGTGAACGACCGGGGACAAGGTCGTTCATCGGGAACAGGCCGCGGTCCGCATAGCTGTGCAATGCACCCAGCAACACCATTCGTTGCGCAAGGGCCTGCTCGCTTAAGAACGCTGGCGGATGCAGGGCCAGGTGTTGGCGTACCCGGTGGAGATGCTCGG
>JBBEDG010000115.1:0-5702 GCA_040881405.1 Flavobacteriales bacterium
AGTGTATTTCCATCGTTGAAGAGCAAAGCACCCCGTACGCCGCCATTCTCTGTGCCGAAGAGGAAGCCGCTTTGGCTGGTGGAAGGTGCCAGGAACTGCTGGTAGTTGTTGACGGAATTCTCCACTACCAACTGCACATTGCCAGAGGACGTGCCACCGCTTGACCCGCTGAAGATGTGGACACGGCGCTGCGGCGTATCGGTACCGATGCCCATATTACCATTTGACAAGATGCGCACCCGCTCCACATTGTTGGTCCTGATGCTCAAGGGTTGGGCGTTCGTACTGCCCAGGAAATTGGTTGCGGCGCTGGCATTGCCGGTCAAACCCCAAGCTGGAGGTGCTACTGCAGGCACCTGCCAGCTTGCTGTGCCATTGGCATCACTCACAAGTACGCTTCCGGCGGCTTCATTTCCATCTTCCATGCGGATGCTGCCCACCACATGAAGGCGGTCTTGCGGTGTCGAGGTGCCAATGCCGGTATTGCCGTTCTTCAGGATCACCAAGGCATTGGAGAATTCGGCTGGGTCTATCATGTTATTGCTATTGGCATCAATGGCATTGCCTACCACTAGAAGGCGGTCGCTCGCATTTGATGCACGCCATTGGGTGGTGCCGAAGAGACTGGGAGTGTAGGTTGTGGCGCCTATACCGAGCACAGTTTCACCGAACGATGGAGCTGTATTGCCGAGTCCCATGGCCGTTGAATTGTTTCCAGAGGCACTATTACCTGCCCCCATGGCCAATGAACTGACTCCAGAGGCACTGGTATTGGACCCCATGGCCGTTGAACGGTCTCCACTAGCCAAGGTGAACGACCCCATGGCCGTTGAACGGTCTCCACTGGCTACGGTTAATGCGCCCATCGCCATTGAGGAACTTCCACTGGCCCTTGGTGTATCTCCGAATGCTGTCGAGTACAACCCGATATTAGGATCGTCCCAAGCCGCACCGATGACCGAACCAGCCCTGAAAGCTCCCTTCCTTGGGTTCCATAACATACGGGTACCTGAATTACTGGGGGCCAAGGCCCCGCTACCCACAATTCCAGTGCTCACCAAACCGTCCGTTCCGATTATAGCCACAGCTCCGGCGTCGGCGGTAATTACGCGGCCTGCTCCTGCTGCCCCGAAGTCGTAGGACTGGTCCAATGTGCCTGCTGAAGCTGCACCCGGTGCTGTCCACGTTCCGGTACCGTTCGCATCGCTCAACAACAAACGCCCAGCTGCTTCATTGCCATCCACCATCCGTATGTTACCCACCACATGCAGGCGTTCCTGCGGTGTGGAGGAGCCTACGCCGGTGTTGCCGTTCTTCAGGATCACGAAGGCATCGGAGCGCTCAGAGACATCCACAGAATCGTTGTTGTTCGCGTCGATCGCATTACCCACCACCAACAAACGGTCTGTGGCATTGGCCGGACGGAATTGAGAGCTACCGTTCACTGAAGGGGTATAGAGCGTCGCGCCAATGCCAAGTGCGGTTTCCGCATAGCTCCTACCAACGTTGGACTGACCCCAAGTTGTGCCATACTGGCCGAGAGAACCATTGTTGCCGCCCCATGCTGTTCCGTAACTTCCTGCTATATTATCTCTTCCCCAAACAGTACTTTGTATCCCATCTGCACGATTTGACGGCCCCCCCCAAACCGTGGAGTAATTACCTGTGGCAGAATTTAAAAATCCAAAGGCGGTTGAGCCAGAGCCTGCAGCCCTATTGCTAAGACCAAATGCGGTCGAGTAGGGCGCCAATGCGCCATTGGGAAAGACGCTGCTCCCCCACGCCATGGCGAACATGCCCAAGGAGAACGCTTCGCCGAAGGCGGAAGAGCTAGTTCCGTTTGCCCAACCACTGTTGAACGCAGCTGTGCGCAATCCTCCTGCTACGGCAAAATTGCCTGCATGACTACCCTCTCCGCTTGCTCTTGCAGAATTGAAGGCCACGGAGTTCAGTCCGATATTCGTGTCATTCCATTGAGTTCCGCTCACAGTCCCTGCCCGGAAAGCCGCCTTCCCCGGATACCACATCATGCGTGTACCGTCCCCCTCCAATGGAATGACCCCGCTACCCACGGTCCCTGTACTCACCAACCCGTCGGTTCCATCAATACGCACCGCACCCGCATCGGCAGCGATCGTCCGTCCGGCACCTGCCCCGCCAAAGTCATAGGACTGGTCCAATGTGCCTGCTGAAGCTGCACCCGGTGCCGTCCACGTTCCGGTACCGTTCGCTGCGCTCACCAACAAACGCCCAGCTGCCTCATTGCCATCCACCATCCGTATGCTCCCCACCACATGCAGCCGTTCCTGAGGTGTTGAGGAGCCGATGCCGGTATTGCCGTTCTTCAGGATCACGAAGGCATCGGAACGTTCGGAAGCATCCACATTGCCGTTGTTGTTGACGTCGATAGCATTACCGACCACTAAAAGTCTGTCCGCACTATTTGCGGGTCTGAATTGCGTAGCGCCATCGGTACTGGGCGTATAGGTGGATGGACCGATACCAAGGACGGTCTCTCCGAACGAGAAAGCTTCGCCTCGATAGGCCATCGATTTCGAGTTCGATCCACTCGCGGTCGCGTTGCTACCCATTGTGATCGACCTGTATCCGGATGCTGTGCTATAGCTCCCAATGGCTGCGGACTCTCCGCCTGACGCCGTATTTACATACCCTAAGGCGTATGACCATGCACCAGAAGCATTTGCGAAATAGCCCAAGCCAATTGAAGCATACCCACTTGCCGTTGCAGAGGCACCCAAAGCCACCGAACTCTCCCCGGATGCTGTACTACCTCCGCTGGCGAAGGAGTATTGGCCACTTGCCGTCGAGTTACCAAAGGCTGCGGAATAGTTACCGACGTTCACATCATCCCACTGTGTTGCGAAAGCCCTACCCGCCCTGAACGCTCCTTTGCGTGGATTCCAGACCAAGCGTGTGCCTGCTCCGCTTGGTGATATTGCTCCCGAACCGAAAGTTCCTGTGGAAACCAAGCCATCCGTCCCGTCGATCAACACGGTCCCCGCATCGGCAGTAATGGTTCTTCCCAGACCTGCCCCGCCAAAGTCATAGGCCTGGTCCAGCGTTCCTCCACCCACCACCAGTGGAACCCATGTTGTTCCATCGAAGAACTCGAAGCGTGCATTGGTCGTGTTGAAAACCAGAAGACTTGTCGCCGGCAAAGGGATGGCATCGCGCTGCACAGTGCTCATACGCGGTACAAGCAAGCCTCGCTCGGTACTGGTGAGGTCGAGCAGGGCACTTGGTGCCGGTGTTGGGTTGTTGATGCCTACGTTCTGTGCCGCTACAAAAAAGGGTAGAATGCTTGCGACAATTGCGATAGAGCGTATCATGGGCGCAGGGTTTTAACTACCGGGTAAAGATCCCCGGCCATGCCATCGCCTGCAATAGCATGAACGTTAGTCGGATCGACTTGAAAAAGCGAAAGGGTGCCTGGGCGCCGCATGCACCCATACACCCCTTCGTTTGAATTACCGTGCTATCGCGAAATGGACAACCTTCCCGTATGTATGCTGCTTGCGCTAATGATGCGGACCACGTAGGAACCCGCGGGTACCAGCGGGTCGACATCCAAGGCGATCTGTTGCGCTTCCGTACCGACAACTGTAGGGTCGATGGCTGAATGCTGAACAATGCGTCCATCGGCCCCAATGACTTCCAACTGCATGTTACCGTTCATCCCTTGCGGCACATCCATCCACACTATGCCACCATTGCTCGGATTGGGGTAAATGCGAAGTGCGTTGGAGGTGGTCATGGTTTCGTCCATACCCACATTTATCGCGTCACCGTTCACGCGCATGATGCCGTTGCGCGTTGTGCCGTTGTAGTTGGTGAAGGTGCCGCCTACCAGGATCTTGCCATCGGGTTGAACGGCGATGGCATAGACCCAACTGTCCACGGAGGTGCCGGTGATGAAATCCGTATCGTTCGCGCCATTGGCAGTGAGCCGCCCGAGGAACATGAAAGCGCCGGTGAGGAGCTTGCCATTGGTCTGTAGCGCCATGGAGAAGGTCTGTCCTGCCCCGGTTGGGAATCCACCCGTGTCCAACGAACCGTTGCTGTTCAGGCGCACGAGGTTGGAGCGCGGGGTCCCATTGAAGCTCTCGAAGCGACCACCGATGATCACCTTGCCATCGGGTTGAACGGCTATTGCCAGCACATCGACAAAACCGAAAGCAGAACCCGCCAAGCCTGTGCCAGGGTTGAAGCCGGTATCCAATGTGCCATCTGCATTCAGGCGTGCGATGCGGCTGCGGGCGGTGTTGTTGTAGTTGAGGAACTCTCCGCCGATCAGGACCTTACCATCTGCTTGCAAGGCCATAGCCAGCACACTGCCGCTCGCGCCAGCGCCGGTGGTGAATCCCGTGTCCACGGAACCGTCCGTATTCAGTCGTGCAACTCTGATCCGCGCCGCGCCATTCACTGCACTGAAGAACCCACCGATAAGCACCTTGCCGTCGGGCTGCACAGCAATGTCCAGGACAGCGCCGTTCGGGCCGCTGCCCGTATTGAAGCTGGCGTCCAGTGTGCCGTCCGAATTGAGCCGCGCAAGGAAATTGCGCGACGTTCCACCCACTGTGGTGAAGAAGCCGCCAATGACCACTTTGCCATCGTTCTGCACGGCCACTGCGGTCACAAAGTCATCGGCACCAGCACCCGGGTTGAAACCGGTATCGAGGCTGCCATCCGCGTTCAAGCGTGCAATGCGGTTGCGAGTAGTGCCACCAACAGCGGTGAAGCTGCCAACGATGATCACCTTGCCATCTGGTTGCAGTACCAGGTCTTCCACACTGCCATTGGCTCCGGTTCCGGGGTTGAAGGTGGCGTCCAAGGTGCCGGGTTGTGCGCACAGAAGCATGGACCCGAGCGCTGCACTGGCGAGAAGGGTAAGTGTTCGTTGCATGGTCGGTCGGTTTGTTGGTGTACAAATCACGCGTGGGAAAAGCCGTGCTGCAATAGCATGAACGTTATGGTGCCGGTCTGCTTTTCGTGTATGACCCGGCTCGGCGAGTGCGTGCTTTCCTTGGTTCAATGAGCGATCACCACCGTTCCGGTGTGTACGCGCTGCGCTGATGTCAAGCGCACGAAATAGGTGCCCTGAGGAAGTGCAGCATCGATGTCGAAGGCATGGTGTGCATTCGAACCAGCTATGATGTGGGCCTGCGACCTCGCGCTGTGTGCGATGCGACCATCCGCTTGAATCAGTTCGATGTGTACGGCGCCCTCCAATCCTTCCGGCATTTCGATCCACACGTTCCCGCCAGTGGTGGGGTTGGGGTAGAGCATCAATGTGTTCGCGTCGGTATTCAGCTCTTGCATGCCTACTGTCATTCCATCGCCATTCACGCGCAGGGTCTTACTGCGGGGTGTTCCATTGTAGTTTTCGAAATCACCTGCCACCATGATCTTACCGTCCGTTTGTAGCGCCAACGTGAAAATGGTGTTGTCCACGGAGGTTCCGGTATCGAACCCGGTATCCAAGACGCCGCTGCTGGTGAAACGCTCCATGAAACCGAAGCCTCCAGTTATGATCATTCCATCAGGCTGCAAGGCCAGTGCGAAGACCGTTTCCGAGCTTGCCACGAAGCTTTCGTCCAAGGTGCCATCGGTATTGATGCGGGCGATGTAGTTGCACGGCACGCCGTTGTACTCATCGAATTCGCCCCCAATGATCACCTTAC
>JBBEDG010000116.1:0-5700 GCA_040881405.1 Flavobacteriales bacterium
TCTTTTCGTTAGGCTGGCACTGCTCTCCTTCATCGGGTTCGTCTTCTACTACGCGTAGTTGTTCTTCGGTGTGTTGTGCAATGTGGTCCTGTTCAAGACCCTGGCCGTGACCTTCCTATTGGCCACGGTGCCATTGCCCATTATCGCCATGAACAACAAGAAGTTGTTCCCCGAGCTAACTCCAAGCGGGAAGATGGTACTGACCTTGGTAACGGCCATGTTGCTGTTCCACCACTTCCTCATGACCTTCATCTTCGTGATGTTCCTGAAGGGAGAGGCCATGTTCTGATATGGTACAGGCCATCACAAGGGTACTTTTGTGCCATGTGCCTTATCGTACTGGCCTACAAGGTGCATCCTGCGTTTCCGCTTATTGTAGCGGCCAACCGCGATGAGTTCCTGGACAGACCCACCAAGCCCTTGCATGTCTGGGAGGACTTTCCCCACATCCTCGCTGGCCGGGATGAACGTGGTGGAGGTACATGGATGGGCATGAGCACCACTGGCCGGTTCGCTGCCCTTACGAACCACCGTGATCTTCGGCGCGCCCAGGTTGCAGGACCTTCCCGCGGAGTGCTTGTGCAGCATGTTCTCCAGCAGGAGTTGGGTGACCCGGATACGTCGCTCTACGCCGGTTTCAATCTGCTGCATGGGCGTTACGATTCGCTGTTCTACCACAACAACATCACCGGAGTACACCATGCCTTGGATCCCGGTATCCATGGCTTGAGCAACCACCTGCTGAACACCCCCTGGCCCAAGGTGCAGCGTGCAAAGGCCGCTCTTTCCGAAGTGCTTCTTTCCGATGTTCCAAGTACGGAGTACTTGTTCGCTCTGCTTGCGGACGAAACGCTTGCCCCGGACCATGCGCTTCCTGACACGGGTATCGGGCTGCCTTGGGAGCGGATACTGAGTCCCGTTCGTATACGTGCCGAAGGATACGGGACACGTAGCAGTAGTGTCCTGGTCGTGGACGCCCACGGGGTGGCGCGCTTCGCGGAGCGTTCCTTCTTTCCGGAGGAAGAACGGGTGCATTCGCTAAGGGTCAGGCACGAGGCCGAAAGCCCCGAAGCCTGAAAGTGGTGTTGCTCTTGGAAAGCTGGGCAACCATGGGCGATGGGATCAGTCTCCTTGTAGGATCGCTCCAACAGGTCCAGGAGCTGCGTTGGTCTTCCTGACAATTGGTGTTTCGCTTGCATATCCCATACCTTCGATAGTACGAATGAGCCACTCTGCCGAAAGAGCCACGTTCGAACCAACCCTGCTTTTTTGGTTGGTCCAACAGGGTTATGCTTCGGCAGTTCGCTCAACTCCAACCGACCCGGAATGAAAGGACAGTACGTTTCCATCAGGCTGACATTCGTTACGATCTGCTTGGCATTCTCAGGCGGAACATTCGCGCAGGAACAGAGTGTGGTGCGCCAATGGAACGATCAACTATTGGGTGCCATTTCACGCGATTTCGCAAGGCCGCCGATCCATGCGCGTAACCTGTTCCATACCTCGGCGGCCATGTACGATGCCTGGGCTGCCTATATGCCCACCGTGGAACCCTACTTGTTGGGCCGCACCCGTGGAGTTTACAATTGCTCCTTCGATGGGGTAGCGATCGGTTCGGCGCCTACTGATGTTGTTGCCGCCCAGGAGCAGGCCATCAGTTTTGCGGTGTACCGTATCCTGTTGCAACGTTTCCAGAATTCGCCGGGCTTTGGCGTAACACTGCCTCTGTTGAACGGCTTGATGGACGAATTAGGGTACGATCGCACCAATACCTCTGTGGACTATGTGGCGGGTGGCCCGGCCGAATTGGGCAACTACATCGCGCAGGAGTACATCGCCTACGGTTTCAGCGATGGTAGTAATGAGGCCGGGAACCATGCGCACTTGTACTATACTCCTTCAAACCCTCCGATCGAGGTTGAGGAACCCGGCAACCCGGATATGCTGGATCCCAACCTGTGGCAACAGATATCGTTGACCAATGCCATCGATCAAGCAGGGAATCCGGTCGCAAGCGTTCCGGCTCCGATAGGGCATGAATGGGGCAATGTGGACCCCTTTGCGCTCGACACTGCAAGTGCGCAAGAGTTCGTTCGCAATGGCGATACCTATCGGGTGTACCATGATCCGGGGCCACCTGCTTTGCTCGATACATCCACCGCAGCCGGGCTGGAGTCGTTCTACAAATGGAATTTCGTCTTGGTGTCCATCTGGCAATCCCACCTCGATCCGGATGATGGGGTCATGGTGGACATCTCACCGGGCGCCATAGGTAACCTGCAAGGCTATCCTGATCCACAGGACCAGCAGGCCTTCCGGAACTTCTACGACTTCTTCGAAGGAGGGGCGCCCAGCCCAGGCCACACACTGAACCCGGCCACAGGACTGCCTTATGGACCGCAGGTGGTGAAGCGTGGTGACTATACGCGGATCGTGGCGGAATACTGGGCCGACGGACCTGAGTCCGTAACACCGCCGGGGCATTGGTTCAAGATCATGCACGATGCCATGGACCACCCCCAGTTCGAGCGTCGTTGGCTGGGTGAGGGTGAGGTGATGAGCGACCTGGAGTACGATGCCAAGGCCCACTTCACCATGGGTGGAGCCATGCACGATGCGGCCATGACCGCATGGAGTATCAAAGGCTGGTACGATTACGTTAGGCCGGTGTCGGCAATACGCTTCATGGCCGATCGTGGACAATGCAGCAACGAGCAGCTTCCCAATTACCACCCGGCGGGATTACCCATCATAGAAGGTCATGTGGAGCAGGTCGTTGAGGGAGACCCTTTGGCCGGTACGAACAACGAGCATGTGGGCAAGATGAAGCTGTACACTTGGCGCGGTCCGGAATTCATCGAAGATCCCTCCACGGACTATGCAGGCGTGGGCTGGATCCTGGCGGAGAACTGGTGGCCTTATCAGCGTCCCTCCTTTGTTACGCCTCCTTTCTCGGGCTACATCAGTGGGCATTCCACCTACTCGAGTACCGCCGCGGAAGTGATGGAGTTGATAACCGGAGATGCTTTCTTTCCCGGCGGCATGCGGGAGGTGCAGAACGCGCAGAATGACTTCCTTCAATTCGAGGTAGGGCCCAGCGAGGCCATGTCCCTGCAATGGGCCACTTACCGTGATGCGTCCGACCAGTGCAGTCTTTCCCGCATCTGGGGCGGCATACACCCGCCCATGGATGATATGGCAGGAAGGCACATCGGTATGGTGGTGGGTGCTGACGCTGTGGAGCTGGCCGATGAGCTCTTCGGCTCCGACCGTCCTTTGGTCGAGTCCGTGCAGGTCTCCGATGCGGTCGTGAACATCGCCGACATCGGCAGTACCCTCACCGTTACAATTGGCTACGATCGTGATATGGACACCACCGTGGAGCCCGAAGTGGAGTTGCTGGTGGAAGATCCCTTGCTCGATGCGCTCGACCTGCTTTCCGCCACGTGGGTCGGTGATCGGGATTTCAGGCTTGAATTCGATGTGCTTACCTCGGAGCTTCGCTTGGAGGACATCCGTATGCGTATCGACCAAGGTGTTGCATTGGGCGGACGCGTGCAGGATGTATTCCTGGTGGCGCAGCCTTTTGTGATCGATACCGACAGACCCATTGTCTCGGCCGTGGAAAGCAGTGTGACGTTGGTCAACGACGCAGTAGCACTGGGTGGTACGATCGACGTGATCATCAGCTTCAGTGAGGCCTGCGATACCGGGCTTGCACCAGCGGTAGCACTTTCCGGTGCCACCGATCCAAGCGCATCGATAAGCCATGATGCTGCTGGTAGTGTCTGGCTCGATGCATTCCAGTACCGTGCCCGCTTCGCCTTGCTGGATGCGGACGAGGAGATCAACACCGTGTCCGTGACCATCTCCGAGGTTTTCGACCGTGCAGGCAATGGCCAGCAGTTGCATGATGCCAGCGCATTCCTTGCCGTGGACACTCGGAATCCGACGCTGCTGGATGTGGCCGTGAACAACCCGGTGCTGAGTTTGCAGACCGTGGGCAACGGCGCATTGGTCATCACCTTGGAATTCGATGAGGCCATGGATACGGACGCCATCCCGAGCTTATCCTTCCCCGGTGAGGATCCCTTGGTGAACTCCTTGGTACTCGAACCCTTCGGCAGCAGCTGGTTGGATGCCAGCACCTACCGCCTCTCGTATTCCTTGTTGAACGCCAACGAGGAGCTGTTCTCCATTTCATCCGCGTTGGTGGAATTCAATGATCTGGCTGGTAATGCCTACATGGGTCCTGTTCTGGTGGAACCCTTCACGGTTGATACCCGACGCCCGGTCGTGCAGGCTTCGCAGCCTTCGGTGGTCGTAGTGGCGGATGCGAATGCTGGTGTGGGAGGATTCCACATCGATGTGGTCTTCCCCGAAGCAATGGACCAAGTGCAACCTGTTCTCGTTCAACTGAACGGTCCTGCCGGGGTGGCGAGCAGCATAGGCCAAGGTCTGGGCGCGAGCAGCTGGGTGGCAGCCGATACCTACCGTGCTGTCTTCAACGTGACCGATCAGAACGTGGAGGTGGATGGGATAGGAGTGAACGTGAGCTTCGCCAGGGACCTTTCGGGCAACACGCAGACACCTTACTCGGCGACAGCGGTCTTCGACCTGGATACCAAGAATCCTGAATTGCTGGTGCTCAACGCGAACACCTACACGGTCACCAACGCCTTTGTTGGGCCAGGCGGATTCACCCTCATCTCCGTGTTCGATGAGGCCATGGATGAAAGCGGTGCTCCCGAGATCGGGTTCTCGGTGATGCTGGACGACATCCTGACCATGGATGAAGTGGGCTCCCAGTGGCTGAATGGTTCCACGTATCGGAGTTCCTTCGATGTGGCCAACATTGATGCCACCATCGGCGCGGTTGATGTGAGTGTACTGAATGCCCGTGATCTGGCCGGCAACCTGGTCCAAGTGTCGAACTTCCAACCCTTCTTCTCCATAGACCTGGAGGCGGTTGGTATAGAAGACCTGCTCCAGGGCGGCGACCTGAGCTTGTTCCCCAACCCCCTCGTTTCCGGTCAGCCTTTGGGGATGATGGTAGGACAGGATCTGTTGGATGTGGACCTGGAAGTATTCAACGCACAAGGGGCATTGGTACACTGTGAGTACCTAGGGATGGTGCCACGCGGGATCCGGCAGCTGGCCTTGCCCGAGCTTGCCACTGGAGTACACCACGTGCGCATGCAGGTGCAAGGCGTAATCCATACGCGAACCTTGATGGTGCAGAACCAGTGACGGTATCCGCAATGCTCTAAGCCTTGATCGATCTCGTACTTCAGGCTGCGGGTGCCATATTAACGAACGTTGCCGAACAGGTGGGGCCACCAACTGTTCCATTCCAAACCCCAGCATCATGTTCGGCTTGTTCAAGAAGAAAGATCCCCGCGAAGCATTGGAAAAGCAGTACAAGGAACTGCTCGCGGAATCGCATCGCCTAAGCACCTTGGACCGAAAGGCCAGCGACCTGAAACGCGCCGAGGCCGAGGAAGTGATCAAGGCCATCGAGCAGTTGCCGAAGTAACATTCGGCCCATAAGTTGCGTTGACAGCAATGGATCCATAGCGATCCACAAAAGCATACCTGAACAGGGGGCATTTGCCCTGTGGCGTTGAAAGCCCCCGCATACCGGCCCGTAAGCCGGATCGTTCAGGAGTCCCCGAAGCCCGCCCCGTAAGGCGGGCTTCA
>JBBEDG010000117.1:0-5700 GCA_040881405.1 Flavobacteriales bacterium
GACGCCAAAGCGAGCGTCGGGTGTTCAACACCATGGGCTTGGCCATGGGGACCTGTGCAAGCCTTTGGTGCATCTGGTGCATGCTCTCCGGCAATGGCTATGCGGCCATGATACCGGGCCTGTATGTGCTCATCGCTGGAGCTTCCTTGGTGGGCATCAGGACAGCACGCACCGAAACGGTTTTCCGCCATCTGCTGCTTGCCGCGGGGCTCCTGCTCCCGTTCGCTTTCCAGTTCATCCTTGGAGGCCGAGGACCCAGCGGTATGGTCATGCTCTGGAGCCTGCCCTCCCTTGTGGCAGCGGTCAACCTGCAAAGCGGAGCCATTCGTTACTTCTATCTCGCTGCTGCGGGAGTGTTGCTGACCTCTTTCGCTGCATTCGACCCATCGCTGGGCATGCCATCGTTGCTGCCCGAGGGAACCGGCGATCTTCTGCTGGCCTTCAACCTGGCCACAAGCATGCCGGCCAATTTCCTCCTCGCCGATCGCATGCTCGATGCACAACGGCATTTGCGCAAGGAGGTGTTCGCATTGCAGCGGAAGGCCAACGAACGTTTCGTGGAGACCTTGGAGGAACGCAACCGCGACATGCAGCAGAGCCTTGAATACGCGGCCCGCATCCAGATGGCGCTGTGGCCCGATGCACAGCGGTTACGCGCCCTGTTCGATGAAATGCATGTCCACTACCAGCCCAAGGAAGCAGTGGGTGGCGACTTCCTCTGGCATGCACGGGTGGAGGATCGCAGCTACTTCATAGCGCTGGACTGCACAGGGCATGGTGTGCCAGGAAGCCTGATGAGCATGCTGATCCACGGCTTGCTGAACGAGGTGGTGCATACCGGAAAGAACCTAGGCGCGGCCGATGTGGTGCGCCGCACGCAGCAATTGCTGAACGACCGTTTGGACCGCGACCGGACCGGGAATACCGATGGTGCGGAAATGGCCGTGCTCTGCTTCGACCATGGTCGGCGCAAGGTGAGCTGCTGCAGCTATGGTTGCGGCATCATCGTGCAGGAAGGTATGCGTACCATGCACCTGAAGAGCCACAGCAGCAACGCGGCATTGATGCAGGGTTCACGCCTGAACGAGCTCCGCGAATACGTGCTGACCATAACGGCCGATACACGACTTTTCCTCTACACCGACGGGGTGGCCGACCAGTTCTGCGCCTTGGACAAGCGAAAGTTCAGCCGTGCACGCTTGGAATCGAGCATCGTGGAAGCGGCTTCCTTGTCCGCGGTGGACCAGATCGCCCACTTCGAGAGGCTGTTCGCTGAATGGCGCGGCGACACGCCCTTGGTGGACGATATCCTCCTGGTGGCCGTGGTGCCAGCTTCGTGCTGGAGAAGCCTCGAGCACAACGAGATGGAGAGCGACGCCGCGTAAGAGATCCTAAATGTGCTCCAAGCGCTGGCTCAGCCCTTGAAGAGCGCCTCCACGAAGGCCTTCTTGTCGAAGACCTGTAGGTGATCAATGCCTTCGCCCACGCCAAGGTATTTGATGGGGATGTTGAACTGCTCGCTGATGCCGATGGCCACACCACCTTTGGCCGTACCGTCGATCTTGGTGAGCGCCAGCGCCGTTACATCCGTGGCCTTGGTGAATTGTTTGGCCTGCTCAATGGCGTTCTGGCCGGTGCTGGCGTCCAATACCAGGAGCACCTCGTGCGGGGCATCGGGGATCACCTTGCGCATCACGTTACGCACCTTGGTGAGCTCGTTCATGAGGCCGATCTTGTTGTGCAAGCGACCCGCCGTGTCGATGATAACGATGTCCGCGCCTTGGGCCTTGGCATGCTGCACGGTATCGAAGGCCACCGCGGCCGGGTCTGCGTTCATGCCTTGCTGCACCAAATGCACACCCACGCGTTCACTCCAGATCCGGAGCTGATCCACGGCTGCGGCACGGAAGGTGTCCGCTGCGCCGAGGACCACGGTCTTGCCTTCCTTCTTGAAGGCGTTGGCGAGCTTGCCGATGGTAGTGGTCTTGCCAACACCGTTCACACCGACGACCATGATCACGTAGGGCTTGATCGCCGGGTCCATGGGGACCGGGTCCTTCATCAGGTCGGCGATCTCGGCGCGCAGCATGCCGTTCAGCTCGCTGGTGCCCACGTACTTGTCGCGCTTCACACGCTCCTGGATGCGTTCGATGATGCGCAGGGTGGTGTCCACGCCCACATCGCTGCTCACGAGGATCTCCTCCAACTCGTCCAGTACACTATCGTCGATGGAACTCTTGCCGGCAATGGCCCTGGTGAGCTTACCGAAAAGCCCTTCGCGCGAGCGTTCCAAGCCAGCATCCAGCGCTTGCTTCTCGGCCACTTCCACAGCGACCTCCTTCTTCTTACCGAACAGTCCGAACAATGCCATGATGGGTCTTTAATACGTTCTGTATGTCCAGATCGTATAAGCTCGAAAAGGCCTCCACCCTTGGGGCAGCGGCCTTTTCGCAAAAGGTATGGTGGGGTCTACTTGCCCGCGATCAGTTTCTCGGCTTCGTCGGTTGGTACCACCTGCTCCACGAAGGAGTAGCCTTTGGAACCTTCTTTCTTCATCATGCGAATGACCTTCGTGAAGGTCTTGGCATCGGCCTTCTTGAGGCTTGCAACGGTCTTCTTTGCCATGGCTTACTTGATCTCTTTGTGAACGGTCATCTTGCGCAGGATGGGGTTGTATTTCTTCAACTCCATGCGCTCGGTGGTGTTCTTCCGGTTCTTGGTGGTGATGTAACGCGAGGTACCAGGCTGCCCCGACGTCTTGTGTTCGGTGCATTCCATGATCACCTGGATGCGGTTACCCTTCGCTTTCTTGGCCATCGCTGTATCAGTTCAGGTCGTGCCCAAACGGCACGGGGGCGCAAAAGTAGTGCAAGGGAACGAACTACCCAAATGCGGATGAAAAGCTGTTGACACCTCCTGTGATTCCGGGGCTGTGGAATGCCAAAGGCGCCGTACGGGATCCCGCACGGCGCCTTCGGTATAGCGTTCAAAGGCTTAGAGGAAGCCCTTTTCCTTGGCTTGCTTCAGTGCGGTCTCAAGGCCGATCTTGTTGATCGTGCGCATTCCGGCTGCGCTCACACGCAGGTTCACCCACTTGTTCTCGCCAGCCACGAAGTACTTGCGGTCTTGCAGGTTGGGCTCGAAGGTGCGACGCGTCTTGCGGTTCGAGTGGGAGACCTTGTTACCGGTGATGACGTGCTTACCGGTGATCTGGCAGATCTTGGACATGGCTGTGCGTGTTACGGGGCGGCAAATGTAGGGGAAAAAGTTGGTTGGGAGTTGGATGTTGAGGGAGCCCGCCTGCTAAAGGCTTGGTCTGGGGTTGAAGCACCTCCAGCGCCCTACAGGTTCTCGTCCACCATAGGCGCGGCCTGTACCCGCTCCAGCAAGGCCTTGCGCAGCATGTCCAGCGCCGCCAATGCACTGCGCTTGATCACCAGGTCCCGGCTGCCGGGAAAACTTCCCATGACACTGCGCACCCCATCGGGACCGGCTACCGCCAACCACACGGTACCCACGGGCTTTTCGGCCGTGCCGCCATCGGGACCGGCCACACCGCTTATGGCAATGCTCCACTGGGTGCGTAAAGCCGTGCGCACTCCCTGGGCCATCTGCTCCACCACAGGCTTGCTCACCGCACCTTCCAGCGTCAGCATATCGGCAGGAATGCCGAGTTCCTCCATCTTCACGGCGTTGGCGTAGCTCACCACGCTGCCCACGTAGTAGGCCGAACTGCCGGGTATGCTGGTGATCAAATGACTGACATAACCTCCGGTGCAGCTCTCGGCCATGGCCAAGGTCTCGCCGCGTTCCTTCAGCAGGCGGCCCACCACCAGTTCCAGCTTCTCCTCCCCTTCCCCGAAGATCAGTTCCGGGATCAGGCGGTACAGCTGATCGGCCTTCTGGTCCACCCGTCGGCGTGCTCCTCCCGCATCGTTGCTGGCATAGGTGCTCAGGCGCAGCTTCACCAGTCCGGGGCTTGGCAGGTAGGCCAGTTTTATGGCATCCTCGGCCAGACTGTCCTCCCAGGCAGCTATGCGTTGCGCCAGATGACTTTCGCCCAATCCCGTAGTAAGTACCGTACGGTGTACGATGGCGGGTGGTTGGAAGACCCGCTGCAACTCGGGCAGCACGTGCTGCTGCATCATGGCCTTCATCTCGTACGGCACGCCGGGCATGCTCACGTACACCCTTCCATCCTTTTCGAACCACATGCCGCTGGCGGTGCCCCGGTCGTTGGGTACCACGGTGCAGCTTTCGGGCAGGTCGGCCTGGGCGCGGTTCACCTCCAGTGGCTCGCGCCCGAGGCTCTCGAAAAAGGCCGCGATCTTGGCTTCGATCATCGGATGCCTCACGAGCTTGGTGCCGAAGAACTCGCAGAGGGTGTGTTTGGTGATGTCGTCCTTGGTGGGCCCGAGGCCGCCGGTGATCAGCAGCACATCGGTATCCACGCTGGCGAGGGCATCCAGGATCACCTGCTTGTCATCACCGATCACCAGCACCTTGGTGGGCCGAATGCCGATCAGCGACAACTGTTCCCCCATCCAACCCGCGTTGGTGTTGATGGTTTGACCGATCAGCAGTTCGTCGCCGATGGAAAGGATGGTGGCCGTGATCTCGTGGGACATGGCGCGAAGGTCGGGAGAGGGAAGGATGTGAAGATGAAGATGATGTGGAAATGTGGAAAGGATGTGGAAATGGGAAGAAGATGTGAAAATGTGGGCGCGATGTGGAAATGGGAAGAAGATGCGGGAATGGGAAAATGGAATTCCAGTACCTCCACCTGTACCGTCGACCCATTGGGTCGACAATGCACAAATGCCGTGTTAACGCACCGGCAGAGTCGACCCAATGGGTCGACGGTACGGTGCCGACAGCGGCATTCGCGTATTCAAGCCAACGATCTGATCAGCCTCACCCGTGCATCGTAGGTGCCGTGCCATACCGCCCCACCACTTCCGCCTCGTAGGCCAGGAACTCCTTCCAGCGTTTGTCCACATCCACCTTGCCACCGAACTGGCGGGCGAAGCCGATGAAGGTGGTGTAGTGCCCGGCTTCGCTGATCATCAGTTCGCGGTAGAATTCGCGCAGCTCGAGATCCTCGACCTCTTCCGTTAGCACCTTGAAACGTTCGCAACTGCGGGCCTCGATCATTGCACTGAAGAGCAGGCGATCCACCAATCGTTCTTCACGGTCACCGTCCTTGCGGATGAATTGCATCAGCTCGTTCACGTAGTTGTCCTTGCGCTCGGGACCCAGCGTCCAGCCGCGGGCGTGGATCTTCTCCACCCCCTGTCCGAAGTGGTCCAACTCCTCTTGGCCGATGCGCGTGAGTTCGGTGATGAGTTCCGAGAGGTCGGGGTAGCGCACGATCATGCTCATCACATTGCTGGCGGCCTTCAGTTCGCACCAAGCGTGGTCGGTGAGCAGTTCGGGCAGGTCCTTGCGGGCAAGTTCCGCCCAGCGGCGGTCGGTGGCGAGTTGGAGGCCGAGCATGGTTGTGTGTGGATGGTGCAAAGGTGCGGGTACGAGTGGGAATGTGGGAACGGCGGGCATTGCGTAGTGTCTGCGAACCGGGGACGAAAGCCGCTCTGGACATGGTATCAAACGTTTGTGACCCATATCGAGCCCGCCAGTAGACCGGAAGCTGCCGCGTAAACACAAGGTTCAAAGGACCAAAGGTCCGTTACATACCAGCCC
>JBBEDG010000118.1:0-5697 GCA_040881405.1 Flavobacteriales bacterium
CACGGCCAACGATTTCCTATGGTCGCCGCAAAGCCCGCTCTACGCCATGGGCGGTTGGAAAGCCCCAGCGGACGACTACCAGGGCGTGGTGCGTGGCGCGCTCGGGCAGCCCACTTACTTGGGACGCTTTATGGGCAACAGCTTGGAAGGGAGCGCCCGTCAACTGGTGGAATGGGACCTCGGCGCAGGTTTCATAGGCCGCGACCTGCAGGACAGCCTGAACCCGGTGCACTACATGCTGCGCAACACCATGCCGCAGGAGCACCCGGCCTTCCTCGCATCGCTCCAGGCCAGCGGCGATGGTAACGAGCAATGGGTGCGGAGCACGGACCGCATCTTCGGACCGGTGATGCTGCTGAGCCACCTGGTCCTACTGTTCCTCCTACTGCACCGCTCTGTGCAGTTGCCGCCCGCTTGGCGCACGGCAGCGCTTCTCGTGCTGGCGGCGCTGGTCTTCAACGCACTCGTGTGCGCCACCTTCAGCATGGTGGCCGACCGGTTCGGCAGCCGGGTGAACTGGGTGGTGCCCTTGCTGGTACTCGCAGCGCTCTTGCACCGCTGGCAGGGGCGGCGTGCCCCACTCGGCAGCGCGTAGTGGGTGGACACAGCGTTTCCGCTCAGGCCGAGAACACCATGCGGTCCAGGAGGTTGATGCGCACACCCATCATGCAGCGGTCGTCCACCTGCTCCTGTTCGCCCTGCCATTCCCGAAGCGCCTGCGCTATGGCAATGCCCTGTGCCTCCATAGGCTTGCCCTGCACGGATAGAAGCAATTCGCGGAAGGCGTTGTTCCCGAATTTACGGCCTTGCGCGCCGCCGAACTGGTCCACGAAACCATCGGTGTAGAGGTAGATCGCATCGCCCAACATCAAACGCGTACGGTGGCGCGAGAAGGGCCTGGTCTGCCCATGCTGCCGCACCGGCTGGCGATCGGTGCGCAACACTTCGATCGATCCGTTCGCCTCGCGGAAAACCCATACCGGCCGGTTGCCCCCAGCGTAGTTTAGTTCGGCCACCGCCCCATCCGGCTGCAGAGCATCGCCTTGCGGGGGTAAATAGCTCAGGGAGCAAAGGGCGATGTCCATACCATCGTTCATGCCTTCCTGGCTGCGTTGGAAGGCTTCCATCACGAACTGGCGCGCTGTCTCCAGGATGTCCGTGGGATCGGTGATCCCCAGTTCACGCACGGCGCGGTCCAATGCATTGGTGCAAGCCATACTCACCAATGCACCCGGCACGCCATGCCCGGTGCAATCGGCCACTGCGAAAAGCACGCGCTGCTTCAGCGGTTCCATCCAATACAGATCTCCCCCCACAACCTCCTTCGGGGTGTGTACCACAAAGCTCTCCGAGAACCAGCTCTTGATGAGGGCCGAGGGTGGCAGTGTGGCATCCTGCAGATACTTGGCATAATTGAAACTGTGGTCCAGCTCCCGGGTCCTGCGGCTCAACATTTCGTTCTGGCTCTGCAGCACTTGTTGGGTGGAGCGGTTCATCCGGTGTATCCAGTACAGCACGGCGGCGAGTAGTAGCAGGATCACCCCACCCAGTACAAGCATGAAGCTACTGAAGCGCACCTTGCCCAGCACATCCTCCTCCGGGATCAGCACACCGATCTTCAGTACCTGATCGCCCAGACCATATGGCACCATGATCGCGGCCCAGCGCTGCCCTTCCAGGTCCACCGCGAAGCCATCTTCGCTGCGTTCCAAGGACTGCCATGTATCGCGCACCTTGGCCACCTCGGGCAGCTCCAGTTCTGCCATCACCGCATCGTAGGGCGTGTCCCCCTCCTTCACCCGGGCATCCTTGGTCATGCCTAGGAGAAGATCCTCGCGGGTCATCAAGAAGGCCTTGCCATTGGGTGAGGGACGGGCATGGTACAGGAACTCGGAGAGGTCCGAGAGGAGCACATCGTAGGCGATGACATGGAGCTCGCCGTCTTCGTCCTGCCAGCGATAGGCCGCGGTAACCCCCAGCTCCAGGGTGGTGAAGAAGGTGTACGGGGCGGTCCAGTGGATGCTGTCCTCCGGTGCTTCCAATGCCCCTGTGAACCAGGGCCGTTCAACGGGTTGGTAGCCTTCCTTCACGGCCCGCTCTCCCACCGGCGCCAGTTTCTTGCCATCCTGCTTCCATTCGGTGGAAATGGACAGCAGCTGGTCATTGGCATCGTAGGTGGTGGTCCTGCTCAGGAAATGTCCGCCGCCCAACCAGAGGAGCATGTGCTCGTTGCCCGCGGCATCGGCCATCAGCAAGGACGATACGCTGCGGTTGCGGTCCAGTACGGGCAGGAAGGTGCGGTTGAAGCGCTCCTCATCGATACCCTCGAAGAGCCCAGCGGCACCGCGATCGCGGTTCAGTGCCAGCGAGAGTTCCACGGGCTTGAAGAACCCGTCCAGCTGGCGCCGGGTCTGTTCCACACCGTTGCTCAGCAGTTCCGCGCGTATGGTGTCCATCATACGCGAAGCATGGAAGAGCTGCCAGATCAACATGCCTCCACCCAGGAGTAGCAACCCCAGAAGGGCCAACTCGACAAAACGAAGACGTGGCAGAGTTGGCATGGAATTACGCGTTTCCGGAGGCAATGTAGCCAATGCGCTACAAGGCCATCAGCCTTCGGGGCTTGGGCGCCGGTATGCAGCTCGTTCAGTTGCGCTCCGGCGGAAGGGTGCGCAAGGAGTAGCCATGCATGCTGCGGATCTTCTCCAATGCCCGGGAATGCTCCTTGGGTTCGAAGAGGTCCATGGGATAGGCGCACAGAAGGTTGAAGCGGCGTTCTGTGGCCAGTTCGTTCCACAGGCCTTCCAGCTCCAAGGCTTCCGCATAGCGGCTGGAGGCCATAAGCAGCGCTACGATCTCACCATAGATGGCAATGCCGTTGTAACGCTGTGCCAACA
This sequence comes from Flavobacteriales bacterium, assembly GCA_040881405.1. Taxonomy (GTDB): domain Bacteria; phylum Bacteroidota; class Bacteroidia; order Flavobacteriales_F; family PHOS-HE28; genus PHOS-HE28. Next base: position 2,898 of record JBBEDG010000118.1, read on the forward strand.
TGCGCACCTGCCCACCCACAATGGCCCTGAAACGTCGCTCATCGGGCTTGCCGTCCACCATGAAGCGGGCCATCAGCCACTGGGCATCGAAAAGCACGAGACGCCCTTCGGAAAGGGCATTGGTGTAGTCCAAGCCCTGCCGGCCGGCCTCCCGTTCGAAGGCGAGCATGTTGGCAGGTGTTGCCACCAGCATTGCGGCCTGGCCCAGTGCCAGCGGCCCTTTTAGGTGTTCCACAACGCGCTCGGCCAGCTCGGAGTGGTCGGCGTAGAAGTGCACGCCATGGCCAATGCAACAGGGCCTTGGCCAGTTGTGGCAACCGTGGTCGTATATCGTGGTGGTAGGCATGCAAGACCTTAGGCATGGTACAAAGCCCATGTTACGCCGGACGGTCCTACGCAAGCGCGGCTGCTATTGTTCCCCCCGAGCCATGCCGCACAGCGATGCTACAGTGTAGCACGGAAAGAGCGGCTCCGAAGAGGTCGGGCCGACTGTGGCACGGCCTCCAATTGCTCAAGGCGATGAATGGTCCGGGGTTGCTGGGTCGATGGGTCCTTTGCACCGGCATGCACGCGATCTGCACTAGGCCAGCACAAGCACCGGCTAGCGTATGGAGAACCGGACGGGCAGGTTGTATTGCGTACGAACGGGTTTGTCCATGTAGGTGCCTGGCTTCCAGCGCGGCATGGCACGCACAACGCGCAAGCTCTCCGCATCCAAACCGTAGTGCACGCCGCGCAGCACCTCCGCGTTCTGGATGCTACCGTACTTGTCCACGATGAAGGTGACATACACTACGCCGCTGAAGCCATGGTCCAAGGCCGCGGCTGGGTAGCGGATATTGCTACCGAGGAATTTGAACAGTGCTGGTTCGCCTTCCGGGAAGGCAGGCATATCGTCGAGCACACCGTAGGTCGTATCGGTCGGTGTTGTGTTCAAGTATAGATGTGCCTTGCCATCCACGCTGTAGAGCTTATAGTTGGTTTGATCCTTGGCACGGCGCCACGTACGTACTGCACTGATGATGTTCGGGTATGCGACCGGGTCCAGGCCGGTCGCGGCGAAAAGCACGCTATCCTCACGAACACAATGCATTGCGTAGAAGGCTTTTTCCGCACGGTACTCTTCGCCGAAAGTGGGCACCTCCGCGCAGTAGCTCGTCGTATCACCACGCAACAAGTGGACATCCGCCAACTTCTTGCGCAACTCGGTCTCGGGCCACATCCATAGTGCTTTGCTGTAGGCTGCCACAGCCGTATCCAAACTACCCAAGGATAGGGCACTCTCAGCCTTATCGAGTAGCGCTTCTCGCGCCACCTTGTCCGGATTCCTCTTTTCCGCTTTCTTGTCCTTTTGACCGAAACACAGCACAGGCAACAGCAGCAGGGTGCAGAGGGCGAAGTGGCGCATGGAACCAATGTAGGATTTTATCGTTTGGCGCTTGCCAGCGTTGGAGCTGTATCCGACGACTTCCCCGATGATCCCCCAGTGTTATTCGGTCACTATTGGCTGGATCACGAACCTTCGCTGCAACGCGAGAACATCTGCTGTCTGGATTACAGTGCAGCGAAACAGGGCAAGTTGGTGGCCTACCGGTATGATGGGGAGCGCGAACTGGACCCGAAGAAACTTGTGTTCGTTCAGCGGCCGCGAGATCAAAGCCTCAGGTAGGTCTCCAGACCGTTGGCTGAGGCTCTCGAAGCCAACGGTCTATCGCAGAGGACCCTGCACCTTGCCCACACACATGGACTTCTGCGGAAGAACTAACGTGGCTTTAGCTTTGTCCGTGGTCATGCCTCCATGAAATTCGGCTTCCGTATACCCTCCCTGACGAAACGCATTGCTGCGCGCACCAGCGTAAAGCGCTTTGTGCGCCACAACATGGGCCTGAAGGCTCCGCGCGGTTGGGGCTGGCTGACCAACCCGAAGAAAGCGGCCTACAACCGGGTTTACAACCGCACTACCGTGGGCTGCTTGGTGCCTGGTGTGGTGCTGGGTGGCGCGGTGCTGTGGCTGCTGCTGGGTTAGACAAGCACCTTGATGCGAAATCGCAGGGTCTTGTGTTCCGGCAAGCAGGAACTTGAACTCGTTAGCTATGCTTGTATTGGGTGAATGCTGGTCGTGTGGGAGCAACACTTCACGACGCCATTGTCCTACCGCTTCGAGATCTTGGTCCCCGTCCCCCGCTGCCGATCACTCTTGAAGCGCAAGTCGATACCCGTACGCAACGCAGCATGTTTGGTCCTTCGCGCCTTCATCCGCCGCCGCCACATGCGGAAGCTGGAGGGCAGGGAATGCTGTCGCATGAATTCCACCACGTCCTTCTCCTTCAGGCCGAACTGGAATTCGATCGCCTCGAAAGGGGTGCGATCCTCCCAGGCCATCTGGATGATGCGGTCGCGGTCCTCGGCTGTGTAGGGAGATCCAATGGCCTGCGTGCGTTTAGCTTCCTGCTCATCCTGCTCCGCGAGGATGCTGGCCAGCGAGCGCAGTCCGCTGTATTCGCAGGTTGCGGTGTCGTCGGTCATGGGCTGGTACTCGTTGCTAGGTGGTGTGCACTGCAAGTCAGCTATGCATGTAACCCTGAAGGAACGACGGGGGCCTCGGCTTGTTCGCAGCTTGGCGTGTCCCGTGTTGGCAGGTACAGCATTGAAGGGGCCGGAGGTGCATCACTCAGATCTGCTTCCGCGCGCAGCTCTTTGGCTCGTGCACGGTGGGCTGCACGCTTGCACTCCTCAACTAAGCCCCGTCACCCTACCCTCCGCATCAATGTCCATCCCTTCGCTGGCGGGCACTTCGGGA